>ONWL01000208.1 GCA_900321525.1 uncultured Eubacteriales bacterium | reverse complement strand
AAAAAAAAAAAAGCTGTCATCTGTACAGCAAAGCTGATGGTCCATAACACCCCATACCCCAATACGGCACTGATCAGAAACAATCCCAGCGCTGCTGTGCTTTTGGGCGGGCAGATCCCCACAAAAATCACTGCAATGACAAAGGCTGGCAAAAAGCGAAACAACATGGAAAAGGCCCCATTGCCCATATTTTCCGCCAACATCCGACCACGAAAGCTGATCGGCCGCAGCAACTCCGTCACCAGACTTCCATCCCATATTTTCTGGGGAAGGTAGAAATCATTCACATAAAAACCTGCCGAAAACCCAAGAGACAACACAAAATTTGTGGTCACCATCCCAAAGGAAATTCCGTCCACTTCTGTGCTGCTGCCGTATAAGGAACGATAAATTTCCCAATAAATAAAAATTTGCAGGCAGGTAGACAAAATCTGCATGATATGGTCAAACCGATAGGCGCTTCGCATGAGAAAACTCTTTTTGGCATACGCAATATAAGGTTTCAGATTCATTCCGGCTGCCTCCCTCCATATATGTTTCGTATGATACTTTCAATTTCCGGCTCTGAAATATTCAAATCCCGAACCGGATAGGTTGCCAGCAGAAATCCCATCAGTTCCTGCACGGCAACTGCATGATGGTCAAATTGCAGCTGCCATTTCCGTGAATTGCTGTTCTCCGGTCGGCTGATGGTCACGTGGGGAATGGGCGCCACCTGTACTTCTGTCTGCAATTCCAGATCCAACGTACGGGTTGTTCCGTACATTTCCCGAATACCGGACAGGGCTCCGTCATATACCTTATTTCCCTGATCAATGATCAACAGCCGCTTGCAGGTTTTTTCAATGTCCTGCATGTCATGAGTGGTAAACAGCATGGTGATCTGATCCTGGGCATTTAATTCCTGGATAAACGTCCGAATGGTCTCTTTGCCGACCACATCTACCCCGATGGTCGGTTCATCAAAAAATACAATTTTCGGATCATGGAGCAATGCAGCCACAATGTCAGCTCTCATACGCTGTCCTAAGGACAACTGTCTCACCGGCTGTTTCAGAAACTCCTGCATGTCCAGCATTTCCGTAAAACGTGCCAGATTGCGCTTGTATGTCTGATCTGGAATCCGGTAAATGGCTTTCAGCAGTTCAAAACTATCAATGACCGGCAGATCCCATTGCAGCTGGGATTTCTGTCCAAATACCACACCAATATTGCCCACGTATTGCTTCCGCTGTCTATAGGGCACTTTGCCATCCACCAGAATTCGCCCGGAATCGGGATGCAGAATCCCTGACAGCATCTTAATGGTAGTGGATTTTCCGGCTCCATTGGGTCCGATAAATCCCACCATCTCCCCTTCTGCAATCTGAAAACTGATGTCTTTCACCGCCTCTTTCTTCTCATAGCGGGGCGCCACCAGATTGGCCAGCATGCCCGGTATTCCCTTGCCACGCTTGCTGATCTGATAACTCTTATGTAAATGTTCCACTGTAATCAATCTATCCATCGTTCCCATTCCTTTCTCTCTTTCTTCCGTTTGGTAATTGCGAAACTCCGACATTTCACACCTTTCTTCCGTGATCGGCAATTGCAAAATGCTTTGCTCTGACCCAAAAAACAGGCTGCCTCTCAGACCTGTTTCATTCCAAAAACTCTTTGGAATGCCGCAAGATCACCTGCCCCAAATCTGCTTTACGGATCACCAATTCTGTAATGGAAGTCTGCCCCATGATCTGCCGCA
The DNA here is from genome assembly GCA_900321525.1 of uncultured Eubacteriales bacterium. Classification (GTDB taxonomy): domain Bacteria; phylum Bacillota; class Clostridia; order Lachnospirales; family Lachnospiraceae; genus UBA2942. The sequence continues at coordinate 1,700 of ONWL01000208.1, read as the reverse complement.
AGATCTCTCCAGATGTAATATAATTTGAGGAATACACAAGGGTCAGGCGATCTCCTTCGATCTGATACTGTTGAAACGGAATATCCCCCAGATCCGGCAGTGGTCCCAAAACACGCATTTGCATGGTATGAAAGGAATGATACTGCCAGTGCAGCTGTTCCTGGTCTCCATAAAATTCCAAATTTCCCTTGTGTAACAACCCGATCCGGCTGCACAGATGAGACACCTCATTCATATCATGAGAAGATATGAGAAGGGTCATCCCCTGTTCCACTCTTTCCTTTAACAAATCCCGCAATGCCTGTTTTGCTTCCTGATCCAGTCCCACAGTAGGCTCGTCCAGAACTAGCAGATGGGGACGATACAACAACGCCGCTCCCAGTTCCACTCTTGCACGCTGCCCCAGAGAAAGAGCCTTCACCGGTTGATTTTGATAGCCCCCAAATCCAAGCCGCTCCGTCAGCATGGAATACTCCCTGGCAAACACCGAAGGCGCCATTTGATAAACAGAAGCAATCCCTTCATAGCCGCTCTTCACGGTATCCTGATGTTCCAGCAGGGGGATGCCTGTAAAATATGCACTGAACGCCCGCCCATATCGTTTCCGATAGCGGCCTGGATCATGTCCCATGGTCGACACTCTGCCTGCATCCGGCAGCAACAAGCCACTGACCAGTTTTAAGAGTGTGGTCTTACCTGCACCACTTTCCCCGATCAGTCCCACTGCCATCCCTTCTGGAATGTGCAGATTCACATCCTTCAGTATAAACTTTCTGACATATTCCAATTGCACCACCGCATGTACTCCTTTCCTCACATAAAAATATAACCATTGTAATCGTCCATTACAATGGTTTGGGATAAACAGCCTTTATTCTGGGATAAACACACAGGCACAGAAGTAATGCTCTTTCTCGTAGAAGTCACACAGTCCGTCATATTTCTCTGTCAGTGCCCGGATTTTTTTCACGCCCATTCCATGAAGGCTCTTTTCTTCTTTATCAGAAATCAGGTCTGGATTGTCCTCCAATACGGAATGGGCAATCTTGTTTTTTACCAGTATCATCTCATAGCCACGCCTTTTGCCAATGGTGACTTGCAGATCTTTCGTTTCTTCTTTCTCACAGGCTTCTATGGCATTATCCAGCAAATTGGACAGCACAGCAGTAAAGTCCATGCTCTCCATCTTCTGGAATGCCAGATTTTCAATCTCTGCCTTCACCGTGATTTTTTTCCTGCGTGCCTCTTCCAGTTTCTGGTTCAGGATATGATTCATCAAGGCATTGTCGGTTTCAATGTAACTGTGAATGGCATTCAGTTGATCCAGGATTTCCGATATGTACGACTTGGCAGCCGCCTCGTTGCCTTCCTCTAGATAGGTTGCCAATACCAGCATATGGTTCTTCATATCATGCTTGAGACTGCGCACCTTTTCATGCAGTTCCAGTATCCGATTCCCCTGTTCCACAAAATGAGCTTCCTGTCTTTTCAATCTGTTTCGTTCATATACGGCCTCTTCCTTTTCCCGCCAAAGAGCCTCGTATCTGCGCTGCAATGCTTCGTATTCTTTTCTTGTGTTTCTCATTTTAATCTCCATTCCACCGCCTTTGGCTTGCGGCACAAATAGTAATGAAAGTATCGACCTTCCTCCGCACTGTGTCTATAATAGAGGTGAGAAGCTACACTACAAAGCACGGGGA
>ONWL01000276.1 GCA_900321525.1 uncultured Eubacteriales bacterium | reverse complement strand
CCCAGTTTCTTATTTTTCTCTGGTAATCAGCATACGAATCAACTCTACCAGGAACTGGTGCGCTCCTTCATAAGAAGAAACCCCTGCAATGGCCTCTTCGGAAAGCCGTTTGACATCTGCCTCAGACTGTGTCATTCCCTCATACGTCACATAGGTGGTCTTCTGATTCTTTTCATCACTTAATACCGGTTTGCCAAGCTGCTCTGTGGTGCTGGTCACATCCAGAATATCGTCCCGAATCTGGAATGCCAGACCGATCTTCCCTGCAATCTGCTCCATGTCTGCTACCGCTGCATCCTCTGCCCCTGCAAGCACCGCACCGATCATCATAGATGCTTCTAACAAGGCGCCGGTCTTTAACTGGTACACAAAATCCAACTGCTCTCTGGTCATAGGGGAACCTGTCATTTCCACATCTACCACTTGACCGCCAATCATACCGTAAATACCTGTCTTTTGTGCCAGAATCTGAATGGCACGTCCCACACGCTCTGGACAGGCAGTATCTGCAAAAGCTTTAGATGCTACCTCAAATGCATATATCATCAACGCATCTCCAGTCAACACTGCCATATCGTAGCCATACTTTACCCACGTAGTCTTTCTACCCCTGCGATACTCGTCGTTGTCCATACAAGGCAAGTCATCATGAACCAAAGAGGAGGTATGAATCATCTCTATGGCTGCCATGAACGGTCCAATCTCACTGCCTTGTCCTCCAAACATTTCATATGTCAGCTGCATGAACAGGGGACGAATACGCTTTCCACCTGCCAGCATGCTGTAATTACATGCTTCACAAATAGTTTTTTGTAATCCCTCCTCTTTCGGCAAATACTGCTTCAACAGTGCTTCCACTGCTGCCACACGTTCTGTCAGCTGTTCTTTAAACTGTTTCATCATCTTCGTCCTCATTTAAAATCTGAATTTTCTTCTCTGCTTCCTCAATCTGTCTGCCACAACTGCGAATCAGACGGATACCTGCTTCATAGCTTTTCAATGCTTCTTCTAATGTCTGCTCTCCCTGCTCCATCTCTTCAATGATCCGCTGGATTTCCTGCAGGGAATCCTCAATTCCTTTTGCCACGTTTCATTCCTTCCCTGCCGTTTTCCTTCGACATCTCCTGCTTGTCTGTTACCTGGGCAGTCAGCCCCCCATCCTGCAGACGAATCTGCACCGTCTCTCCTATGTCAATGTCCCGGACAGATTTGACAGCACCGGCAGTACCGGAAATATATCCATACCCGCCTGTCAGTTTCTTCAAAGGCGACAAGCCTTCTAACCGCTCTGCCATCAGTGCATACGCATATCTGATCCGCTCTAGCTGTTGTCCCATGTTCCATTGCAAACGGTCTTCCAGTTCTGACAGATACTGCTTTTCTGTAGCCATCCGGTTCTTTGGATGCTGCATCCGCAATTCCAGTGTAACCCGTTCCAACTTCTGTCTGCAAGTCTCTATCTTCCGATTCATGGCACGGTCTAACAGTTCCTGCCCTGCCTCTAACTGGGCAAGAAACTGTCTGTAATCAAACACCGCCAGTTCTGCCGCCACAGAAGGAGTAGGTGCCCGAAGATCTGCTACAAAATCCGCAATAGTGGTATCTGTTTCATGCCCTACCGCAGAGATCACCGGCGTATCACAGTCAAAAATGGCTCTTGCCACGATTTCCTCATTAAATGCCCACAAATCCTCTATGGAACCGCCCCCTCTGCCCACGATCATACAGTCAAGGTGCATGGCATCCAGCCTCTCAATGGCTTTCACAATACTCTCTGCTGCCCCTGTGCCCTGCACCTGTGCCGGGGCAAGAATCAGCTGTACATAAGGATTGCGTCTGGCTGCAATATTCATAATGTCGTGAATGGCTGCACCACTGGATGCTGTGACGATACCGATGGTTCTGGCATAACGGGGAATTGGCTGTTTATAACAGGCATCAAACATACCCATCTCCTGGAGCTCTGCCTTCAATTCCTCATACCTTCTGTACAACTCCCCGATGCCTTCTCTCGTAATCTTCGCCGCATACATCTGGTAACGACTGTCCCGTTCATAGGTGCTGATGCTGCCTTCCACCACCACCTGTAAGCCATTTTGCAATACAAAGGACAGCCCTTTGCTTCGATTCCCCGCAAACATCACACAGGCAAGGGTACCGGATTCATCTTTTAATGTAAAATAAATGTGCCCGGATGGATGATACTTACAACCGGACACTTCTCCTTTGACCTGAAGCCGATTCAAAGCATAGTCCTGGGTAAACATATTTTTAATATAAGTATTTACCTGTCGGACGGTATAAATACCTGCCATATCTGTTCTCCTGTCAATCGGCATATTTCCCTAAAATTCCATTGATAAATTGTGGGGAACTGTCACCGCCATATCGCTTTGCCAGCTCTACCGCCTCATTAATGGCAACTTTTACCGGCACTTCCGCATCATGCAGCATTTCATACAATGCCACACGAAGAATGGATAAGTCTAC
>ONWL01000014.1 GCA_900321525.1 uncultured Eubacteriales bacterium | reverse complement strand
CTGCTTTGGTTAAAGGAAGCCGGCTTTTCCCTGGCCATCGTATCCAACAAAGCCCATCCGGCAGTGGAAGCGCTGCGGGAACTGTATTTTGCAGATGTGATCACAGTGGCCATTGGCGAGCGGGAAGCGGAAGGAATCCGCAAGAAACCGGCACCGGACATGGTAGAGCTGGCATTGCAGCAGCTTGGCAGTGCAAAGGCAGAGGCATTGTATATCGGGGATTCCGAAGTGGACCGCCAGACCGCCGCCAATGCAGGATTAGACTGTCTGTTGGTCAGCTGGGGATTTCGGGAGCGAAGCCTCCTTGAGACGCTGGATGCTGCCGGGATTGCAGATGATGCAGAGGCCGTGTGGAAGTGGATCACCCGGTGAAAGTGGATATGTGGTTTCAGGATTCCTGGAAATTTGTGGAAAACAGAAGAGATATGTAGATTTATGTAGAGGACTGGTATAGGAACCCTGCAAAATCACAGGAAATTTGTCGAAAAAAGGAAGCTTTGTAAGAAAACAGTAATTGTGTTTGCGCAATTCCATTGTTATAATGGAACTAATCTGCAATGTACACCAACCTGTCGTTGCAGTTTTAGATAAAACGTAACTGTGATGAAATACGAACCAGTTACGGCAAAAAACGTTTCTTTAAGGATATGAGTTTGATTGTTTCTGATTTATCAAAAAAGTATGGAAATAAGACTGTGGTAGATCACATCAGTTTTTCCATGGAGAAGCCGGGGGTGTATGCACTGTTAGGTACCAATGGCGCAGGCAAGACCACCACCATTCGTATGATGCTGGGCATTTTGGCGAAAGACGGCGGGGAAGTGCTGTGGAATGGCGCACCGTTACAGGTAGATACCTGTAATGTGGGGTATCTGGCAGAGGAGAGAGGATTGTATCCCAAGTACAGTCTGATGGATCAGCTGATTTACTTTGCAGGCATCAAGGGGGTGCCAAAGGCAGAGGCGAAGAAGCGGATTGCGTACTGGGCAGACCGTCTGGAAGTGGCAGAGTATCTGTATCCACAGCAGACAGTCGCAAAGGGCAGACGGGTGAAGAAGCAGAAACCCAAGTTGGCAGATCAGCTTTCCAAGGGAAATCAGCAGAAGATTCAGTTTATGACTGCACTGTTGTCTGACCCGGAACTGATCATCTTAGATGAGCCCATGTCTGGTCTGGATCCGGTGAATACAGATTTGTTTAAGGAGATCATCCGGGAAGAGATTGCCAAGGGCAAGTATCTGATCATGTCCAGCCACCAGATGGCCACAGTAGAGGAGTTTTGTACGGACATTACCATTCTGAACCGGTCTAAGGCAGTGCTGCAGGGAAATTTGAATGAGATCAAGAAGAGTTACGGTCGTGTGAACTTGAATCTGAAAGTAGAGCAGGACATTCGTCCGTATGTTGAGGCAGCAGGGGTACAGCTGTTGACAGAGAAGGAGTTTGAGTACCAGTTGAAGGTGGAGAGTGAAGCACAGGCAAACGGACTGTTAGGCAGCCTGATTCAGGCACAGATTCCGGTGATCCGGTTTGACTTAAGAGAGCCGTCTCTCCATGAGATTTTTGTGGAAAAAGTAGGTGAAGCAAATGAAGATTGAGAAAAATATGTTTGCCGGTACCGGTCAGGTCTACCGCTTTACCCTCAGACAGCTGATTGGCAGCAGAATGAACGTGATTTCTATGATCATCATGATGGTGCTGGCGCTGTTTGCCCTGCCGGTCATGACCTTCCTTTCCGGTTCCGGATTTTTGGATGATGGTGCCTTGGAAGCATCTGCCATTTATCTGCAAAATGATACGGCGTATGAGCTGGATGTAGAGGATGTGCGGGCCACAGGAGAGGCATTTTCAGATGTGACCTTTGTCACCCCCGCCTATCCAGTTGAAGAAGTGGCAGACCGGCTGGGGGAAGATGAGTTGTTTGTACATATTTACAAAGATACAGAGGCTGGCATGTTTTCCATCGAAGTATTCAGCCAGCCGGACAGTGAGCTGTATGAAAGTAGTGCAGTAGATGGATTGACTGCTGCCATAACCGATGGGTTCCAGAAGGCGCAGTATCGTGCACTGGGTGCCACGCCGGAACAGCTTGCCATCGCCACCGCCCAAGTAGAGATGGAAGCAGAGTATGCATCTGATTATCTGGCTTCTGATCAGATTCCATGGGATGTGCAGTATTTTATTCAGATTTTCTATGCGGTTGTGGTGATGATGGTCAGTGTGCTCACCGTATCTTATATTGTGCGCAGTGTGACGGAGGAAAAGACGTCCAAGCTGGTGGAAGTGCTGATGGTATCGTTGAGACCACTGGCACTGCTGACCGGAAAGATTTTGGCAGTGATGACCTATATTCTGTTCCAGATGGTGGTGTATGTGGGCTGCTTCATCTTGTCTTACAAGGTTTCCAGTCGGTTTATGGATATGTCCGGAATTGACAGTGTGCTGGCACAGAATGGTATTTCTATGGAAATGTTCCATATGGGACCGGCGTTAGCAGCTGTGGTACTTTTGTCCCTGCTTCTGGCATATATGACCTATGCATTGGTTGCCGGGCTCATGGGAGCAGGCTGCTCTAAGACAGAGGATGTCCAGAGTGCAGTGCAGGTGCCGACGATGATCTGTATGGCAGCCTATATGGTATCTTGTGTCACCTCTCCATTGAATAGTCCCACAGTGGCCCTTGTGACCAGTCTGGTGCCCTTTGTATCCGGTTTTTGTGCGCCGGTGCATTACTTGTTAGGGGATATCGGCATGGGTGTCATGGTACTTTCCTGGCTGATTCAGATGGTGGTGATCGCAGGACTGATGTTCTTTGCTACAAAGGTATATCGTGACCTGATCATCCATAAGGGAGAGCGGGTACGGATCCTGGATATGATCCGTATGGCGGCCGCTTCCAGGCAGCAGAAGGGAGCATGAGGGAATGAAGAAACAACTGAAAGGATTTAGAAAGATTTTTGACTTTACCTTCCGCAATCAGGTGAAGTCTAAGGCATGGCTGAGTACCACCATCGTGGTATTGCTGCTGTGTCTGGCAATTCCTGCCGCAATCATCGTATTTGCAGGAGATATGTCGTTTGAAGAGCCGGAAAGTAGTGCGGTTAGTGCAGGTGTGGACAAAGCCGATGGCGAAGCAGGTGAGGAACCGGAATCGGTACAGATTGATACGGTGTATGTGGTGGATGAGACGCCGGGAGAGGAACTGACCTTCCGTTCTTTGTCTCTTGTGGCCAGCGGCATCTATGAGAATGTGGGGTATGAGTGGTGTGGAGACAGTCTGGAAACGGCACAGGAGAAGGCAGTGGGAGCCCATGATCTGATCCTGCTGATCCAGAAACAGGGACCGGGTTATACCTTCCGTGTACTGATACCGGATCAGTCTGAACTGGAGCGTTCGGATGCATGGGATTATGCCTATTTCCTGGAGTCTTATACCAAGGGCGTGATGATCGAGAAATCCGGTCTGGATTCCCGCAAGACGGCGGAACTGAGTACACCGGTTTATGGATACCAGATGGCAGCAGGCGAGGCGGAAGAAAGCATTGATGCGGCTGACTTATATGGAGAAGATGGTTCTTTGAACATGGAAACGCTGGTTATGCTGGCGGAACAGTTAAAAGGCATCCTGAAATATGTGCTGGCATATCTGGTGATCATGTTTATGTACTTTATGATCGTCATGTATGGACAGGGCATTGCAAACAGCGTGGTTTTGGAGAAAAGCTCCAAGCTGATGGATACCTTCCTGGTATCGGTGAAGCCGTCTGCCATGATTTTTGGAAAGGTGACTGCACAGGTGCTGTCCTGTGTGTTACAGATTTTGCTGTGGATCGCAGGTCTGGTGATCAGCTGTATTGCAGGGGTACAGATTTTAAAGGCAATCAACCCTGACACCCAGTTTTTCCTTGTGGCAGTGTTCTCTAGTTTGAAGGGCTTTGGTACCCTGTTTTCCCTGCCTGGTGCCATCTTATCAGTGGGCATCCTCATTGCAGGGTTTGTATTGTACTCCACCATTGCCGCCATCTGTGGCGCAGTGGCAGACAAGCAGGAAGATCTGTCTTCCAGCATTGGGGTATTCACCATGATCCTGCTGGTGAGTTTTATGGCATCCCTCTATGGAGGTTTGGGAAGCGGTACGGTTCCCATGTGGATGAATCTGGTGCCATTTACTGCCACACTGGTACTGCCATCCGGGTTGCTTCTGGGAGATTGTTCCATTGGCATCGGTCTGGCAAGCCTTTGTATCATGCTGGTGTGCATTCTGGTGCTGTCCGTACTGGCTGGACGAATTTACAAAATGATGGTATTCTATAGAGGAAAGGTGCCGAGTATCGGTCAGATTGGCAAGATGCTGGCAGCAGATAAAGAATAGGGAATTGCGAAACTATGGCACCGAACGCCTTTCATCAAAATTTCTGATGTTCAGGCTGTTTCTGATCTACTCAAAGTGTTTCGCAATCACCTGAGCAGACAAAGAGAACTGACAGGAGGAAGAAGTCAATGTATGGTGAAACAGCAAAACTGGTGGTCTATCGGAATATTCCAAAGGACAGTATCCTATACCGTCTGGCAGACATTTGCCGCCAGTTTGATCATGGCACATATGAGAAAGAGGTGCTGATCGAAGAGATTTATGAAGAGATTCACAGACTGCTGGATCTGGCCACCAAGTATGCCTTTGATGACAACTTGTGGCAGAACTATCTGGCCTATCTGCTTGCTACCACAGAAAGCCCTTTTAGTGTGCTGTGTGAGAAGACCGGGGCAGGTGAGGGCAGTGTGAATGTGTTTGTGAAGAACGATCTGGAGATTTTCAGAAAGCTGTTTCACTATGATTTTTCCAAACTGGAGCAGGCATTGGATATCAACTGCTTTTCTGTGATCACCGATTATCATTCCATCGCCAAGGAGGAACGCCGGTACCATAAGAATGTCAGCGACAAAGTGCGGGTGCTGAGCCGTGATCTGGCTGCTGCCAGAGATGCAGAGGAAATGTTTGCCATCATCACAGAGTTTTACCGCGCCTATGGAGTGGGGAAGTTCGGTCTGAACAAGGCATTCCATGTAGTGGAAGTAGATGGCAAAGTAGACTTAGAGCCGGTGGTCAGCACAGAAAATGTACATCTGTCTGATCTGATCGGATATGAGATTCAGAAGAAGAAGATCATCGACAATACAGAGGCATTTTTGCAGGGCAAGAAAGCCAACAATCTGTTGCTGTACGGTGACAGCGGCACCGGAAAGTCTACCAGTATCAAGGCCATTTTAAATGAATATTATGGACAGGGACTGCGGATCATCGAGGTGTATAAACACCAGTTCCATGCCCTGTCTACCATCATTGCCATGATCAAGAACCGGAATTACCGTTTCCTGATCTACATGGATGATCTGTCCTTTGAGGAGTTTGAGATTGAATATAAGTATCTGAAAGCGGTCATCGAAGGCGGCATGGAAGTGAAGCCGGATAATGTATTGATTTATGCCACATCCAATCGCCGCCATCTCATTAAGGAGACCTGGAATGACCGGTCAGATCTGGGCAAGAATGGAGATGGGGATCTGCATCATTCCGACACCATGGAAGAGAAGCTGTCACTGGTGAACCGTTTTGGAGAGTCCGTATACTTCGGCAAGCCAAACAAGAAAGAATTCAACCAGATCGTCACCGGACTGGCAGCCCGCTATCCGGAGATCACTCTCACAGAAGAAGAACTGTGTGCGGAAGCCAACAAGTGGGAGATGAGCCACGGCGGCATCTCCGGCAGAACCGCCCAGCAGTTTATCAACCACCTGATCGGTATCAGCAAGACGGAGTAGGGCGTGGGTTCTTTTCCGGTTGTGCTGGTTGACAAGCAGCAGATTTGGTGTTATAAAAAATGATAGCTGTTCTATTCTCCAGCAGGAGACAGACTTCTGAACAGCTATAAAACCTGACAGTTCGTTTGCGTCATCCTGTCATAAAACAAAACCAGAGCAAGCTTAAGATCATGATATCTATTGATCAGACTGCGCCTGCCATCAGTGGGCGCTTTTTTGTGTAAGGTGAGAGGATTCTGCAAGGGCAGAATCCTTTTCCTGTGTTATGGCAGCAGATGGGTTTGGAGGAAATATGTATTATCTGAAAACAAGAGAGTCGTTTGACAGCGCCCACTTTCTGGCAGGGTATGCAGGAAAGTGCGCCAATCTCCATGGACATCGCTGGACATTGGAGGTAGAGATCGGAGGAGTGCAGCTGACGAAGAGCGGTCCGAAGCGTGATATGTTGTTGGATTTTGGAGATTTCAAGAAGGTGGTTCGGGCGCTGGCAGACAGTTATGACCATAAATTGATCTATGAGGAAGGCAGCCTGAAACCGGCCACAGTGGCAGCCCTTCAGGAAGAAGGGTTTCAGATGGTGGTACTGCCCTTTCGCCCCACTGCAGAGAATCTGGCAAAGCATTTTTATGATCTGTTGAAAGAATGCGGGCTGGATCTGTATGCGGTGACGGTTTATGAAACCCCTGAAAATTGTGCTGTATATAAGGAGGAAACATGAGTATTCCGGTGGTAGAAACATTTGTCAGTATCAACGGGGAGAGCATCCGGGCAGGAGAGCTGGCGGTATTTCTCCGTTTTCGGGGCTGCAACCTGAATTGCAGCTATTGTGACACCCGGTGGGCCAATGGGGCAGATGCCCCTGCAAAGCAGATGGAAGTGGAGGAACTGGCTGCATACGCAGACAGCACCGGAATCACCAATGTGACACTGACCGGCGGAGAACCCCTGTTGCAGAAGGAAATTGGCAGGCTGGTGGAACGACTGATCCACACCGGACATGTGGTGGAGATAGAAAGTAACGGCAGCCTGCCTATTGCACTGTTTGCGGAAAAGGAAAAACGGCCTTTCTTCACTTTGGATTACAAGCTGCCGGACAGCGGCATGGAGTCCCACATGCTGGTGGACAATTATCGTTATCTGTGTCAGGAAGATGCAGTGAAATTTGTGGCAGGCAGCAGACGGGACTTAGAGAAAGCCGCAGAGATCATAGAAACTTACGGACTGTGTGAACGATGCAAGGTCTATCTCAGTCCGGTGTTTGGCAGGATCGATCCGGCAGATATGGTGGCTTTTCTCTTAGAGAGAAAGATGAACCGGGTGAAATTGCAGTTGCAGCTTCATAAATTCATCTGGGATCCGGAAAAGAGAGGGGTGTAGATTCGGTGATAGACAATTGCGAAACGATGGCACCGAACGCCTTCTTCCTCAAAATTTTTGTTTGAAAAACACGCTCTCGCTTCGGTTACGCGTAATGGCACTAATGTTTTTCTTCGCAGTGCTCGAAAAACAAAGTGCCAACGCTCCACAGAGTTTTTCAAACGTAAAAATTTTGATGGCGCAGGCTGTTTTCGCTCTGTTTCAAAGAGTTTTGCAATTATCTATTTCCAGAAAAAAACGAAAGGAGAAGATATGAAAGCACTGGTTTTATTAAGCGGCGGTCTGGACAGCGCAACATGTCTGGCGATTGCTGTGAAACAGTATGGGGCAGAGAATGTGATTGCCCTTTCGGTATGGTATGGGCAGAAACATGAAAAGGAACTACAGGCAGCCAGACAGATCGCAGCCTATTATGGGGTGAAGTGGAAGACACTGGATCTGGCGTTGTTGTTTGCGGATTCGGACTGTGCCCTGTTACAGGGGTCTGACAGGGAGATTCCAAAGGAAAGTTATGCCGAACAGTTGGCAGAGACACAGGGACAGACAGTTTCTACTTATGTGCCCTTTCGGAATGGATTGTTCCTTGCTTCTGCCGCAAGCATTGCATTGTCCAATGGATGCAGCGTGATTTATTACGGCGCACACAGTGATGATGCCGCAGGCAACGCCTATCCGGATTGTTCTATCCGGTTTAATCAGGCCATGAATGAGGCAATTTTTACGGGAAGCGGAGAAGCGCTTCGCATCCAGGCGCCTTTTGTAGAGCAGACCAAAGCGGATGTGGTGCGGCTGGGCATGGAGCTTGGGGTTCCTTATGAACTGACCTGGAGCTGCTATGAAGGGGGAGAACAGCCCTGTGGTCTTTGCGGTACCTGCAGAGATAGGATGGCAGCATTTGCGGCAAATGGATGGATGGATCCTCTGATGAAAGGAAGGGTAAAATGAGCGGTAGAAAGGAAACAGAATTAGGAAACATCAGTCTTTTGGGCAGCCACAAAACAACTTATGCATCAAATTATGCTCCGGAAGTGTTAGAAACATTTCCAAACAAACATCCGGACAGGGATTATTTTGTCAAGTTTAACTGTCCGGAATTCACAAGTCTCTGTCCCATCACGGGACAGCCGGATTTTGCCACCCTGTATATTTCCTATGTGCCGTCGGAGCGGATGGTAGAGAGCAAGTCTTTGAAACTCTATCTGTTCAGCTTCCGCAATCATGGGGATTTTCATGAAGACTGTGTGAATATCATCATGAATGACCTGATCCGGCTCATGGATCCCAAATACATAGAGGTGTGGGGCAAATTCCTTCCAAGAGGGGGGATTTCCATCGATCCATACTGTAACTATGGCAAAAAAGGCACTCCGTGGGAGCAGGTGGCATGGGACAGACTGACCCGCCATGATTTGTATCCGGAAGAGGTCAATAACCGATAACTCCGGCCTTTAAATCAGTCTGAAAGATTTCAACAAGTACAGCCATCCGGTCAGTGTAAAGGCAGACAGCAAGGTGGACAGCATGACGGCACTGGCGGACAAGGTGCCTTCGTGCCCCATGTTTTTTGCCATGACGAAGCTGCTGACTGTGGTGGCAGAGCCAAGCATGACCAGGATGGCGATGAGCTTTTCATTGCGAAAGCCCATCCATGCCGCCACTGGCAGAAACACAGCAGCAAAGCCGATGAGCTTGAAAAAACAGCATACGGCAGCCAGCCGGAAACTGGCAAAGGCTGCTTTGAAGTCAAAGGATGCGCCCATTGCCATCAGTCCCAAAGGTGTGGCAAGCACTGCCAGATTTTTTACGGTTTTTTGCAGGATCACGGGCTGGTGCAGGCCGGACAATGACCAGAGCAGACCGGCAGCGATGCCAAGGAGGATGGGATTGGTGAGGATATCCTTGCATGTAGTCAGCAGAAGCTGTTTGTCTAATGGTTTTCGTTCCGGCTTCATGACCGATAATACGATGACTGCCATGATGTTATACAGGGGTACTGTGCCGATGATCATCAGCGGCGCCATGCCGGAGTTGCCGTAAATGTTCTGGACAAATGCCATGCCTAAGATGGCGGCACTGCTTCGGTAGGCAGCCTGCACGAATTCCCCCTGTACGCTTTTGTCTTTTAACAGTGCAGAGAGGGCACATACAAACAGGATGCATCCTAAGGTGACTACAAAACAAAACAGCACATACCGGCTATCCCACACATCATAAAAATCCGCACTGGAAATGTCCTGAAAGAGCAGGGCCGGCAGGGCGATGGTGAACACAAATTTGTTCATTTTTGCGGTCACTTCTTTGGTAAAGATCCCCATTTTGCGAAACAGCATCCCTGCTACCATCATGAGAAAGATGGGAACGGTAGCATTTAAACTAAAAATCAAATTCTCCATAACAATCTTCTACTCCTGTTCATATTCCAGCACATACTCCCGAAATCCATTGATGATGGTGGTATCCTTATAAGAAATCACTCGATTGAATTTCTGACCATAATTGCCATGCACATGTCCGTGGAGCAGATATTTGGGATGGCACCAATCCATGAGATGGACAAAAGCCTTGAATCCCACATGTGCCGGATCGGGAGCATCACCTAACTGGTATGCCGGCGCATGGGTGACTATGATGTCCAGCCCCCGGCGGAAGAATACAGAGGGCAGCAGTTTCAAGACCTGCTTGAACATCTGAAACTGGGTGTACATATGGGAATCTTCGTTGGAGTAGCGCACGCATCCTCCGAATCCGGCGATTTTCACACCATTGAATTTGTAAACCCGGTTTTCGATGCAGATACAGCCCAGCGGGGGATGTTCATCATATTTGGTATCGTGGTTGCCGTGTACATACAATACAGGGGCATGGGTAAAAGTGGCAATGAAAGACAGGTAATCCGGGTCTAAGTCACCGCAGGAGATGACCAGATCAATGCCGTCTAGTTTTGCTTTATCGAAGTAGTCCCACAGTGTTTTGACTTCTTCATCAGAAAGTATTAAAATCTTCATAACAGTGCGCTCATTCTTTCTATATATTGTGCTTGCTGCTGTGACTGCATTTCTATCTGTGACGAAATCCACATAGCGGACTGCATCTCGGATACATTATGCAGAGATAAATAAGAAGTTGTTATGCTGTGGGATTGACCCCCTGCAAGTTGACTAAAGGCTCTGCTTCCTCATTTAATTCCTCTGTAGTGGGAATGTGTCCCACCACGCTTTCATCTAACCAGTCCATACTTGCAATTTGTTCAAAAGTTAGCCTGGAATCCGGATCGGTCTGGATGGGAACCCCGTTTTGGGCATAGAGCAATCCGGCAAAAGGTTCGAACTCTCCTTTGATGATACTCGCCCGTAAAAAGTCAATGAGACGGCGGGTGGCAAAAGGCAGTTTAGTGGAATATAGGATGTCGATGACACCGGCTGACATGCCCCACCAGTAATTCAGTGCCTTTCCGTCTGTGTCATCTACCTTCCATTTGCCGTTTAAGATGGCTCGCAAAATCAGTTCATATAGCTTGCCCCAGTCCCAGATGGGCATGGCAACGGAAGCGGTGGAGCCATCCGGATTGATATGAAACAGTCCATACTGACGGCTTTCCTCATTTGGACGAATCATCTCGTGGTAAGATACATAGGTAATGTTGTTTTTCTTCAATTCTTCTGTTACCTGGATGCCTTTTTGTGCAGACCATAACAGATGCACCCGTACTCTGGGATTCATCATTTTGGCACCCTGTGCAAAGGCATTGATGCTGGAAATGGCACCATATACTGGGTATCCTGCCACATATCCGATGTCATCTACTTCTGACATGATGGAAGCCAGTGCACCGGCAAGGAATTTTGCTTCATACATACGGGCATAATAGGTACGGATGTAGCTGTGGGATGCATTGAGTGAGCAATTTAGAATTTTTACATTGGGATGCTCTACTGCGGAACGGAGACTGGCATCTACCATTTGGGAAGCAGTGGTAAAAATGACCGTACATCCGTCGGCAATGGCCTGTTCAATGGTGTGGAAGGTTTCTTCTTCCCCGGATACATCTGTGTAAGCCACTGTGGTTACCTTGTCGGAAAGCACCTGTTCTACATAGGTACGTCCCAGTTCATGGGCATAAGTCCAGCTGGATGTTTCTCCGTTTCGGTCGTGGATAAAAGCAACCTTTAGAGATTTTGGAGTGGAATCCGGCAGAATCTTATTTAACAGACTTTTTTTCTGGGTGGCATCGTTAGGATCAAGTACCAGCTCCACAGAAGTCTCATCTACGGAAACAACAAATTCTTCTTTTACTTTTTGGATGTTTTGTCGGATTTCTGCCAGAGTGGCATTTTTCAAATCTTCATAGCCGAACACATCCAAATATACCAGCATGGCATCTCCAACGGTTACACCGTCTTTTTCCTGGTATGCTTTTTTGAAATTGATATAAGCAGAGCGGAAATCAATATGATCATCATCACTCCACACATCGGTATAAGCCTTGCCGATGAGTTTCATCAGTTTATCAAAGCTGCCTTCCTGAGAAAAATAAATATAGTTGATACCAGTAGCTTTGAAAAAGTCCAGATATTCAAAGTAGATTTTGTTTTCTTTTTCCTCTGTGCGTTTGGGAATGATACGGGTTACGTTTCCGGCAATGGTGACAGCACCAAAAAATTTCAGTACGCTGACCCGCTTGTTGCCTTCTACTACATAGTAGTAGTTCATGTATTCATAGGCTTTGATGGGGTCCCGGATGCCTTCACTGAGATGGGCATCACACAGATTACTCCATTTACTGGCAAACTCTGTGTCTGCGGAGAGCAAAGGCATAAAGTTGTAAGCAAGTGCGGTCTGTCTGCCGGCAGCATAAGTTCCCACCAGTCGTTCTGCCGGAATCTGCATCAGACCTACTTTGACTTCGCATTCAATATTGGCTTTGTCTAAAATATCATCTAAAGTCGGCACATAGGGAGACAGATTCTGGTGAACTCTTGCTTGGTATTCTTTTTGACCGGCTTTCAGTGCTTTGTTATAATCATTTTGCGACATAAAAATCCTCCATTGTGATCTCTCAATTAGAGTGAATGGCTTTTAACACCTTCAATATGGTTTGCTTTTCTTCTACGGAAAATAATTGCAGTTGTGTCATGATTTCTTGTTCCAGCTGCATGGACAACTGATCTTCTTCATATGCAAATAAAATATAGTCAATAGAAACGTGCAGTAGGTCTGCGTAATACGTCAGGATACGCAGATTCAGTTTGGTACGGTTGTTTTCGATATTGCTGATAAATGCAACGGTTACGCCAAGTTCTTCTGCTATCTGCTCCTGGGTATATCCCTGTATTTTTCGCAGATGTTTCATACGTCGTCCTACCAACGTGTAGTCAATCTTTGGTATCATCATAACGCTCCTTTGCAAAAAAATAAATAGTTGCGACTGTTTTTATTTTACTGGAAACCGGAAATAGGTAAAACAGAATTATTCCATAAAAATGGAATAGAAACCAACGCAATATTGGTGGTTTTGCTAAATGGGCAGGAGAAGATTTCTGTGATTACAAAAAACCATGAAATTAAAAACACGAAAAGGTACGGATTGCAAAACAGAAATTGATATGTTATACTCCTTATATAAAATCTGTATAGGCAAATGAAAAAATTTTTGATGTGCAGGCTATTTTTTGTCTGTTCAAAGAGTTTCGCAATTGCCTCATAAAACCTATACCGAGAGGAGAATATACACTATGGCAGGGAAAAATTGTTTGGTGGCACAGTCCGGCGGTCCAACTGCGGCAATCAATGCCAGTCTGGCAGGCATCATCGAGGGAGTACTACAAACAGAAGAACTGGGAATCATTTATGGTGCCCTGAATGGCATTCAGGGTGTGATTCGGGATGATCTGTTGAATCTGACAGAGATTTTCGCAGGGGAAGAGGAGAAATTAAACCAGCTGAAAGTGACACCGGCTATGTATCTGGGATCCTGTCGGTATCGTCTGCCTCAGGAGTATACCCATTCTGATTATGAGAAGATTTTCTCTATTTTTGAAAAATATGACATTGGGTATGTCTTTTATATTGGCGGTAATGATTCCATGGATACCGTATTAAAGTTGTCCGGTTATGCAAAAGAGTACCATGTACCGGTACAGGTGATCGGTGTGCCAAAGACCATCGACAATGATCTGGCAGGCATGGATCATACACCGGGATTTGGCTCTGCGGCAAAGTACATTGCCACATCCATGCGTGAAATCAGTTATGATACTGCCATTTACAATACCAGAAGCATTGTCATTGTGGAGATTATGGGACGAAATGCAGGCTGGCTGACTGCATCTGCCGCACTGGCACGGACAGAGTGCAACATTGCACCTCAGCTGATTTATTTGCCGGAGGTGGATTTCTCTGAGGAGCAGTTTGTAAAGGATGTGACATATTATGCGGATCGGGACGAGCATGTGCTGATTGCGGTGTCTGAGGGGATTCATGATGCAGAGGGCAATTATATTTCTGCCCAGACCGCACAGGTAGACCAGTTTGGACATACGATGTTAAGTGGTGCAGGGAAATGTTTAGAAGGACTGATCACCAAGCATTTTGGCTGTAAGGTTCGTTCTGTGGAGTTGAATGTATTGCAGCGTGGAGCCGGACACTGTACTTCCGCCACAGATTTGGAAGAGTCTATGGAATTGGGCAGACAGGCTGTTGCAGCTGCACTGGCAGGCAAGACCGGTGAGATGGTGATCCTGACCCGTACCGGCAACGCACCATATGCAGTAGAGTATGGCACCTGTCCGATTGTGCTGGTGGCCAACCAGGAGAAGAAGATTCCGAGAGAATGGATCAATGCAGCCGGCAATGATGTGACAGAGGAGTTGGTTACATATTTGAAGCCATTGGTACAGGGAACGGTCACGCAGCCGTCTGAGGATGGCATACCGGATTACATTGCAGTGGATCATCTGCATCCGGCAAACAGAAGATAAACCGGTACGTTTCCCATACTGTAAAATGGCAGTTTGCTTCTCCAATCAAAAGGGATAGAAAAACAGATGGTTTGTCTTGGGGCAAGTGCCCAGGACAAACACATGCGTAAATAACTTGTGAACAACGCCTCCTTTTTCTGGTATGGTAGTAAGAAAAAGGGGGCGGTGCAGCAATAAAAGCCAGAGTGGATGTGGATGGATGTTATCGAGGATGTGCGTCGGTAAA
>ONWL01000117.1 GCA_900321525.1 uncultured Eubacteriales bacterium | reverse complement strand
GACCGCACAGAAAACTCTCCCAACACCAAAGCTGCCAATACACTCAAAGGTGTAGACAGCATATTAGGTGTATTTACCGCAGCCAGACGCAATCCATCAATGGCCAGTTCCAAAATCAGCAACTGCACGACAATTGGAATATTCACAGGTTCCTGAATCCTGGTAAACTCCATCCAATGAGGCAGCCACTGGGGATTTTGCACCAATAAAAGCCAGATCGGGGTCAGCTGTAATGTGGCGATGGCAATGAGCATGCGGGACAACCGCAGATAGGTTCCCGTCACCGGTGGAAAATAATACTCATCTGCCTCCTCCACAATATCAAAAATAGAGGACGGCAGCAGCATGGCCGATGGTGAATTATCCACCAGAATCACAATTTTCCCTTCCAGTATGGTAGCCGCTGCTGCATCCGGCCGCTCTGTATATTTGAATTTTGGAAATGGATTGTACCATTTATACGGAAACAAACACTCCGCCAGACTTTGCTGGTTCATAGTCAGGGCATCCACTTCCAGCCGATCAATGCGCCTGCAAACCTCTTGTAACAGTTCCCGATCCACTCGATCCTCAATATAACAGACCACTATATCTGTTGCGGATCGTCTACCAGCCCTGTGCATCTCCATGGTCAGTTTCGGGTCACGAATCCGCCGCCTGATCAGTGCAGTGTTATAAACCAACGTTTCCACAAATCCATCTCTGGAACCACGCATGACCTTATCCTTATCTGGTTCCTGCACATTCCGCGCCGGATATGTGCGGCAGTCAATGGACAGTGCTTTTTCATATCCATCCACAAACAAAATGGAGATACCGGAAAGCAGGCTGACAAGGACAGATTCATAGTTATCCATCAACCCGATTTCCGCATAGGGCAACATGGTCTTGGAAAAGGCATGGGCATCCTCTGGAAAGGGATCTCCCACTCCTTCCATCATATACTGCAGTAACCGCTCTAACATATCATCCTGGGTAAATCCATCCACACAAAAAATCACTGCCATCCTGCCCTTGATGGTAAATGTTCTGTAAATGATATCAAAATTGGCATCTAGTCGAAGGGTTTCCTTCATATATGCCATGGTATCCTGAATTGATGTTTGAATGTCCATACTATGCTCCTACTCCGGGCACATGTGATACCCGGCATGTATTATCATACCTGCATAGTATTTCCTGATTTTCCGATGTTATCCCTACTTCGTATCAATTCTTTTCAGATCATGTATATTTTGATTGCGATAGGTCAAATCTTCTATACACATCAAACGAATCTTCATTATACGCCTCTGCTTTTTCTATCTTGCATTATACCATTTTACCAATAGTCCCTCAACCATATTTATGAATTCTCAAAGCAAAGTTTGCGTGATTGAAAATCAGTCTTATTTTTTTGTATAATAGTTCTTCTGAACAGTTATAATTGACTACATAAAAGTAGTATGATAAAATAAATATATCTTTTTCAAAACCAGAAAAAAGGAGCCGTAATACTGCAACGTCAGTGTTCAATTTTACAGAAAGGATTGGGGAAATGATGCGCAACCTGAATATGCTCCCTGTTGGAATTGAAAATTTTGGAGAAATCCGAACAGATGGATACTATTATGTAGATAAAACAGCAATGATCTGCTTGGCAATGCCTTGAAAACCAATGAACATCTGCAATTTGCTGTGCTCACCGGCTGCCTGCGCATCAGTAAAGAGAGCATCTTCACAGGGTTGAATAACTTGCAGGTATTTAGCCTCACAGACAAGCGTTGTACTTCCAGCTTTGGATTCACAGAGCAGGAAGTTGCAGACATGCTGGCATACTACCATTTGACAGAGCATGCCGAAGTGATGAAAGAATGGTATGATGGATATCTCTTTGGTGATACACCAATCTACTGCCCTTTGGATGTGATTAATTTCTGTGCGGTGTTACGGGAGAATTTGTCTGCTTTTCCTCAAAATTTCTGGGTCAATACCAGCGGAAACAGTATGATACGGAGACTGATTGATCAGTCCCAGAAGCAAACAAAAGAAGAAATCGAACGGCTGATTGCCGGAGAAACCATCGTCAAGCCGATTTGTCAGGAACTGACCTATCATGAGTTAGATCGGTCTATTGACAATC
The DNA here is from genome assembly GCA_900321525.1 of uncultured Eubacteriales bacterium. Lineage (GTDB taxonomy): Bacteria > Bacillota > Clostridia > Lachnospirales > Lachnospiraceae > UBA2942. Next base: position 4,675 of record ONWL01000117.1, on the reverse strand, counting down.
TGTGGAGTGTTCTTTTTACCACCGGCTATCTGACACAGGAGAAACAGATAGATGAAACGCATTTTGCTTTAAAAATTCCGAATAAGGAAATACGGGAACTATTCATCTCCCAGATTCAGGTATGGTTTCAGGAAACAACCAGAGCAGATGTACCACGAATTGCAACCTTCTGTAAGGCATTTCCTAATGGAGATGCCAACTTAATCGAAGAGATGTTAAATGATTACCTGTGGAATACCATCAGCATCCGGGACACTTCCGTGCGAAAAACAATGAAGGAAAACTTTTACCACGGCTTGCTTCTTGGACTTCTGCAATATGAAGACAGCTGGTTGATCAAATCCAATGCGGAATCCGGGGAAGGATTCAGTGATATTCTGATTGAAACACAAAGCAGAACCGGTATCGTGATTGAGTTCAAATATGCAGAGGATGATGATCTGGAGAAATGGTGTATAGAAGCACTTGACCAGATCGAAAGAAATCATTACGAAGCACGCCTTGTGGAGGATGGTATGAAGTCCATTCTCAAATACGGAATCGCATTTTATAAAAAACATTGCAAAGTCATACATGAATAAAAACAGAACACGTATGATGAAGGAAGGAACTTACCTATGAGATTTACATTTACGCCTTACAGTGAAGCCTTACGCCCCATTTACAGACAGATTCAGGAGGCTGACCGAAAGCAGTCCTCTTCCGAATTTTCCATCCCGGAAACATCAGAAGGAGAAACCGGTTATCTGGCCCTCTGCAAAGAGAAAGAACAGATCGTTGCAGCCATCAGTGCTGTGACTTATGATCAAAAGCAGTATTTTCTCTCTTTCTGGCGTGACCCTGCCTGTGCAGAAACACATTACCGGATCCTGTATGCCTTTTTAGAAGGACGGTTGCGCCTTGTAGCAGGACAATCTGTGATTCTTTCCTGCTATCATTCTTCCCAGTGCAAGGAGGATTTGTTTGTCGCTTTACTGAAACGTTATCGCTATACCAGAACCGGCGAGGAAACAGTCATGGAATGGAACCGGTCTGCCCAAAAGAGTTCTTCTGCCAAAAACAGCCGGATTCTGGTGAAGCTATACCATGACACCAGTTTGCTGCAAAAGCTGTATCAGTCCATCTTCCAGACAGACAAGTGGAATGCTGCCGCCTATGTAGACTCTGTGACAAAAGATTCCAGTCTTAAGATGTATGTGTTATATGAAATCGTACCACCTGTTCTGCCGTTCAAGCGCAGCTGCTCTTTAAAGCCAGTGGGCATGTGCGGGCTCCATTTAGAAGGAAAGACAGCCTGCCTGTTTTCCTTTGGTATTCTGCCGGAAAACCGCAGACAGGGATTGGCGCTGGAAGCCTTAGACCAGATCAATCTGCTTTTGAACACAAAATACGAAAAACTGCTGGTACAGGTTTCCGGAACAAACGAACCGGCAGTTAGTCTGTATGAAACATACGGATTCCAGCAGACGGAACATGTGGATTTATATGAAAAGCACCTTTTCATTATATAATGGAAAATAGGCGATTGCAAAACGATGATACCGAACGCTTTATTGTATTTTTTGTAAAAATGCCATAAAAGCGGCAGCCACGAAAAGAATCTTCCAATTTCTTTCGTAGGCTGCCGCTTTTTCACAAATTTTAACCGCTCGTTTTCTTCACCGTCATACTTACTTTACTCTGGTCATCAAACCCTTGTCCATCTCATGTACCGTATCACACAATACCGAAATATCCTCTGCGGAATGAGAACAAATTAAAATTGTCCTTCCCTGCTCTTTATATCGCAGCAGATACTCCCGCATTTCTGCCACTCCCTCTTTGTCCAGACCATTAAAGGGTTCATCAAATATGAGAATCTTGGGGTTTTCCATAATCGCCTGTGCCAGACCCAACCGCTGTCGCATGCCGAGACTGTACTTACGAACATGACGTTTCAGATCAGGGTCAAGCCCTACCTGCTCCATTGCACGTCTGATATCCTCTTTGCCGATTTTGTGATTCAACCCTGCAATCAACCGTAAGTTTCTGTATCCGCTGTAGTATGGAATGAAACCAGGCGTTTCAATGATCATCCCCATATCCTCTGGAAAATCCACATCCTCACCCACACGCTTTCCATCTACAATGATTTCTCCCTCTGTAGGCTTGATAAAACCACAAATACACTTCATAAGCATGGTCTTTCCACTGCCATTTCTGCCAATCAGCCCATGAATCCTGCCCTCCTCAAACTGTACACAAATGTGTTTTAAAATGGGGGTTTTGGAAAGGCTCAAACTCACATCATTCACTATAAACCAGCCCAGTAAAACACAGCCCACAAACCAACAATATAGCACCAATAAACCCCGGATTACAGATAGTTTTATGCAGATCACAGCACAATGCTCTCCAGAATCTCATACTTTCTCCTCTCTTTATCTTTGATTGTTGATCCATTCTACCTTGCCCGTCTCACAATCTACCAATCCATACATTTCAGCAGTTGGAGTCACATCCATATAAATTGCCCAATATGGCGTCAATTTTACAATATCATAGGAGCAAACAGAGCTCCACGGTGCCGCTTCCCTGTGGGTACTGCCCACTGGATTTGGATCTTCTGCCCCCAAGAGAACCGGTACATATACCAATTCCATTCCGATTACATCGTACTCTGTATAATCTGATAATGTTTCACTTAATAAACGAACTGCACATGAAGGTGTAAGGATTCGATCATATTGTTTCACTAACTGATCATCCTCAAATGCACACTGGGCGATAAAACAATTGACTGTATCGGTTTCATCCAAATATGCTCGGGCAACAGAGTTTGGAAACATTTCTATTGTAATATCATCTGTCACTGTGGGTGGCATTGAACAAATAGGAAGGGTTTGGTACAAATTTCGAAATACAATTTCTAAAATAGTTTCCCCTGTGTCCAACTGATGTGCCACTGCAACTCCTGCATCTAAATCTTGCGGATAATCCACCGTTTCTGTGAAATCGGAAACAAATATTTCTGCCAATTCTACTGCATCATTCATTAATATGGGTTCTCCATTCAGTAGATATGTATCGTTATTGTATTTGCTTTTCAAATAATAACTATCCTGTTTTTCCGATTCATTATCAAAACAAACTTTTTCAATACCTTCTGATTTTTTTGCTACATATAAAAAAAAGCCAGTACACCCCGCCGATACACGTTTGCCAGTCTTTTCATCATAGAATTCCGGTCCATAAGGATACGATGTCTCATCATCGACAATCAGATGAGCATCATACTGCTCATCCGGAATATATTTTTCTGCAATCTTATCCCACTGATCTTGAAAATAATCCATACATATCACTTGATATGTTCCGATTTTTTCCGGTACAGTAAAAGAAAGCTCCCTTACAAAATGCAAAATTTCATTTGCATCACACGTTCTATTTCCTGCTGCTGATTTTCTGCAAGTGCCTCTAATGTAATTGTGTCACCCTCTCCCAAATGAATTGAGTCTGTTCCGGACAAGCGGACATATACAGTAAAAGTCCCCCTATACCAATCAAATGAGTTATTTTTTTCATATTCCTCCATTAAGCAATGCATCCTTCGCAACCAAAGGATACATTGCCTTTCATAATTTCCTTTATATCACACCATATTATGCAGAAATAGAGCCAATTGCTGCAACTGATCTGCTCGCACTATATCCTACAAGTGTTGTTCTTACAGTTACATTAACACCGCTTTTAGGCTTGGTATCTGTAATATATGTAGAAAATGTTGATGAGTTTATTGTAATTTTCCCAACTCCTGTTGATGTCACTGTAGTATTTTTAGATGTAACATTCCCTGTTGTGCCAACTGTATAGTGTAAATTGTATGATGCAGCACTTGCATTAACCCCATCATACTAATCGACATAACAATTGCTGTTCCCATTGCTGTAATTGTTTTTTTAAAATTCATGTAAAAACTATCCTTTCTATGTTTTATCAGTATATGTCTTATCATACAAATACATATTATCTATCCCTTCATCCCCCTTATCTAATTTTTGCACGATAAGCATACTACACCATTATATATTACGACATGTTTTGTCAACTCACTTTTATGTTTTATTGTTTTTTAGAATGAAAATCCAGTTCATTTTCAAGCCAAAGTATTATGATCCTTTAGTGTTTTCCTGTTCTATTTTTATCGAACTACGCATTGTGTCCTTTGTTTATTCGATTACAAAAGAATTTTCCGTGCTATCACCAAAAACGAGGCTGGTGCAATTCCTGCAACAGCCTCGTACACAATCTTATTCGAAAGTGATATCACCCTTATATCTTTAAATCAGCGCAACAGTCTCTCTTGCGATTGCCAGTTCCTCATTAGTCGGAATGGCCATTACCAGACGGGTAGAATCTTCTGTGGTGATGATGTTTTCTACACCCTTTGCCTGTGCGTTCTTCTCCTCATCCAGCGTAATGCCCAGATAACCCAGGTACTGGCAGATACGGGTACGCATCACATTGTCATTCTCCCCTACACCGGCAGTAAATACCACTACATCTACACCGTTCATGGCAGCTGCATATGCACCGATATACTTTGCAACAGAGTATGCAAATACCTGCTGTGCTGCTGCACAACGTGCATTGCCTGCCTTTGCGCCAGCAGTCAGGTCACGGAAGTCAGAGGATA
>ONWL01000164.1 GCA_900321525.1 uncultured Eubacteriales bacterium | reverse complement strand
TATGATGGTGCGCCGGATCAGGTGTATCTGGTTCCGGAGAATTTGATTGATGATACGTTTGGCGTATTTGGAAAACTGCAAGTGCATCCGGATATGCTGACAGGCTATATGCAGGTTTTTGATGTGAGTACTCCCATGTCTGTGTTTACCCGTGAAGAGATGCTGGATCGGATTCGGATTCCAGAAGAAGCCTTGCGACCGGCCGTTCATATGATGAACGTTCCTGTGGATGAACCGATGCGCAAAGAGATGTTTGGTATGCCTGGAAATATGGGCATGACACAGTGTTTGGATCCTGGAATGGCTGATACAGAGAAAAGTCCAGAAAAGAGCAGGCCTGATCCGGCGCAAACGTCCAAGTTGGAAGGGACAGAGGATGGGCAATGGAACTGTTGTCCGGAATGTGGGTTTGCGTGAAAGGATACGCCACCGAGATTTTGTCCCAATTGCGGAATGTCTTTGAGAAAACAATGTTGATATGTTTGGGGAGCGTCTGATTTGTCAGAAGTTTTTGAGAAAAGAGGAGAAACGATGGAACAGTACAGAATTTTATGTTTTGGGGATTCCCTCACATGGGGATTTGACCCGGAAAAGAGAAACAGGATGAGCGGGGACAAACGCTGGACAGGTGTGCTGCAAAATCTCTTAGGAGATCACTATAAAGTCATAGAAGAGGGACAGAGTGGACGGACTATTGCCACGGAAGATCCGGCAGAAGGGGAAAAGAACGGAATCCGGTATATTCTTCCCTGTATAGAGAGCCATAGTCCGCTGGATCTGATGATTGTGATGTTGGGGACAAATGATCTGAAACAAAAGTTTGGATATTCCGCCAGGGACATTGCAGGGGAAATGCAGCTGTTTTTAGAGAAGGTGCAGGCATACAATCATTTTCGCATGGGTGACCGGATGAAAATTCTGCTGATTGCACCGCCCATCATAGGAGAGAATGGGCAGGGATCCTGGCTGGATGAGTGCTTTGGCTTTGCCCGTGCCAGCAAGGTTTCTGCGGAACTTTCTGGCTGGTATGAGCAGCTTGCGGATCGGTACCACTGCTATTTTCTGGATGCAGCAAAAGTGGTACAGACAAGTCCGGCAGACGGGGTGCATTTGGATGCGGAGAATCAGACATTGCTTGGAACTGCAATTTATGAGAAGCTTGTGGAAAAACATCTGGTAAGCGGGGAGCGTGAAGCATGAGGATAGCCTGGTTTTGCATTCCGGCACATGGGCATACCAATCCCACATTGGGGCTGGTAAAAGAGCTGGTGGAAGCCGGACATGAAGTGCATTATTTTTCGTTTGCATTGTTTCGAGAGAAAATCGAACAAGCAGGCGCGTACTTTATCGGCTGTGATGGATATGAGTTTGAAATGGAAGATAAGGAAAATGCAGACCGGGTGGGCAAGGATATGGCGTTTGCAACAGAGCTGCTTGTCAGTTCCACATTGGCGTTAGATGAGATGGTAGCGGAGCAGATTGGCAGGCTTAAACCGGATGTGATCGTTTCGGATTCCGTTGCCTATTGGGGCAAGCTGACTGCTATGAAATACCAGATTCCCTATGTTTCCTCCACCACCACGTTTGCATTTAACCGGTATTCCTCTGCTTATATGAAGCATGGCTGGAAAGAAATTGCAAAGATGCTGTTGACCATGCCGAAAATTAAGAAACAGATCCGCAGGTTGCAGGAGAAAGGGTATCCTGTGAAAGGAATTTTCGATATCGTGCAGAACGACAATGAAACCAATACCATTGTCTATACGTCCCGGTATTTTCAACCTTGCGCAGACACATTTTCAGATCGATATCATTTCATCGGTCCGTCCATCAGACCCATTGTCCAGCCTGTGGAAAAGACAGCAGAAACAACCATTTATATTTCCATGGGAACGGTCAACCAGAATCCGGCATTCTATCGGAATTGTATGGAAGCATTTCGTGAGACACCGTATCAGGTGATTCTTTCTATGGGAACGAATTCGGAATGCTTTGGGGATTTGCCGGACAATATTCAGGTATACGAATCAGTGGATCAAATGGCGGTTTTATCGATCTCAGATGTCTTTTTGACCCATTGCGGTATGAATTCTGTTTCGGAAGGGCTATACTTTCAGGTGCCATTGATTCTGTTTCCACAGACACCGGAGCAGGGGGCTGTGGCAAAAAGAACAGAAGAACTTGGGGCAGGCATTCACTTACAGTCCATTGAACCACATGAGATCGTCCAAGCAGTGAATGAAATTCTGCAAAATCGTACATACAAAGACAATGCAGCAAAGATCTCCCAAAGCTTTCAGGCATGCGGCGGTGCAAAAGAGGCAAGACGTTTTTTAGAAACCGTGGCAGGCAGAAAGGAAATGAGAGGAAACTGAAAAATGTATGGATCGTGGTAAGGACCATGTGAAAAGAAAATATCCGGCTGTCAAGAAAAAATACTTGACAGCGCTTTCGTTTTTGTGTATGATAACCTAGGTGATGGGAATGGAACATATCGTAGAATACACACTGTTATATGATTTTTATGGAGAGATGCTGACACCCCACCAAAAGGCGGTGTATGAAGCAGCATTGTTTGATGACTTGTCTCTCACAGAGATTGCAGAGGAGCAGGGCATCAGCAGACAGGGCGTGCATGATCTGATCAAGCGCTGTAATAAGATTTTGACTGGTTATGAGGAGAAGCTTCACTTGGTAGAGCGTTTCCGCAAAGCCAGAAAGCTGGCAGAGGAACTGAACCAGCGGATCGTCCAGTGCGAGACCGCGTATGATGCGGAACTGATGAAGCAGATCGAGCAGATTTCCAGAGAGGTTGTAGAGTTATTCTAGGATGGAACACCAGCAGAAAGGAGAGGCGATTATGGCATTTGAAAGTTTATCTGACAAACTCCAGAATGTATTTAAGAATCTGCGGGGCAAGGGCAGACTGACAGAAGATGACGTAAAGGCTGCATTAAAGGAAGTCAAGATGGCTCTTCTGGAAGCAGATGTGAATTTTAAGGTTGTGAAGCAGTTTACCAAATCGGTGCAGGAGCGTGCAGTCGGTGAGGAAGTCATGAACGGATTGAATCCGGGTCAGATGGTCATCAAGATTGTACGGGAAGAGATGATCAGCCTGATGGGTTCTGACACCACAGAGTTAGAGATCAAGCCGGGACGTGAAAAGACCGTCATTATGATGATGGGCTTGCAGGGGGCAGGTAAGACCACCGCAGCTGCCAAGCTGGCAGGTACCTTGAAGAAGACGGGAAAGAAACCTCTGTTGGTGGCCTGCGACGTGTATCGTCCAGCAGCGATCAGGCAGTTAGAGATCAACGGAGAGAAGACCGGTGTGGATGTATTTTCCATGGGAACCGATCACAGTCCGGTAGAGATTGCACAGGCAGCTATGGCTCGTGCAGAAGAGCAGAATTATGGCATCGTCATCATCGATACCGCAGGTCGTCTGCAAATTGATGAAGACATGATGGAGGAACTGGAACAGATCAAACAGGCAGTGGGTGTGACCCAGACGGTGCTGGTGGTAGATGCCACCACAGGTCAGATGGCGGTAGATGTGGCGAAGACCTTCGAAGAGAAGATCGGCATCAGCGGTGTGATCCTGACCAAGTTAGACGGTGATACCAGAGGCGGTGCAGCGATTTCCATCCGCAGTGTCACAGGAAAGCCCATTCTGTATACTGGTACCAGCGAGAAGGTGGGAGATGAGTTACAGCAGTTTCATCCGGATCGTATGGCATCCCGTATTCTTGGCATGGGAGACATTGAGACTGCCATTGAGAATGCAGAGCGGAATCTGGACAAAGAAAAAGCAGCCCAGATGCAGGAGAAGCTGAAAAAGGGTCAGTTTGATTACAATGATTATCTGGATCAGATGGAACAATTGAACAACATGGGCGGAATCAGCACCATTTTGGATATGATCCCAGGATTGACTGGGGGAAAAAAAGTGGATCTGGATGTAGATGAGGGAACCAAACAGATGAACCGTGTGGCATCCATCATTTATTCCATGACACCAGAGGAGCGCAGCAATCCGGCACTGCTCAATCCATCCAGAAAGAATCGGATCGCCAAGGGTGCAGGTGTAGACATCGGAGAAGTGAACCGTATGGTGAAGCAGTTTGAGCAGATGCGCAAGATGGTAAAGCAGATGCCTGGCATGATGGGCGGTAAAAAAAGCAAAAGAGGAAGATTTTCCCTTCCTTTTTAGCATAGATGTAACAGATGAAGCCACAGAGAAATCGAAAAAGGAACATTGCGCCTGGCTTGGAATCGTTACCACATTTATATTAT
>ONWL01000111.1 GCA_900321525.1 uncultured Eubacteriales bacterium | reverse complement strand
TGGCGTTCAAATGGAAGGATGAGACAGCCGAAACTACCCTGCGTGCCATTCACTGGAGTCCTTCCAGAACCGGACTGATCAACCCGGTGGCGGTGTTTGATCCGGTGGAACTGGAAGGAACCACTGTAACCCGTGCCAGCGTCCACAATCTTTCCATTATGGAAGCCCTGGAACTGGGGGTAGGGGATCAGATCACCGTATATAAGGCAAATATGATCATTCCCCAGATTGGGGAAAATCTCACGAGAAGCGGTCATTTGGAAATTCCCTCTGTCTGTCCGGTCTGTGGAGGCACAACCGAGATTCGGAATGTCAATGAAGTAAAATCCTTGTATTGTACCAATCCGGATTGTCAGGCCAAGAAAATCAAGAGTTTCGAATTGTTTGTCAGCCGGGATGCCATGAATATAGATGGGCTGTCCGGTGCCACTATGGAAAAACTTATTGACGCAGGCTTCGTTCATACGTATAGTGATTTGTTTCATTTAGACCGCTATCAGGACCAGATTGTGGAAATGGAGGGATTTGGTGCAAAATCCTATGAAAATATGATCGCTTCTGTGGAAAAGTCCCGACAGACTACACTTGCCAGATTGATCTACAGTCTGGGAATTCCAGGGATTGGGTCTGCCACTGCCAAACTGTTGTGCAAGGCATTTGACAATGACTATATGCGTCTCATGGAGGCACAGCCGGAACAGTTGCAGGAAGTAGACGGGGTCGGACCGGTGCTGGCAGACGGTTTTCATGGGTTCTGGCAGAAAGAAGACAATCGGGAGATGCTAAACCGCTTACTTCAGGAAGTAGAACTGCAGGCAGAGACAAAGACAGAAGATGCCCTTCTCTATGCGGGAAAAACCTTTGTCATCACCGGTTCTGTCACACAGTTCCCCAACCGGAATGCCATGAAAGCCTATATTGAAGAACGAGGGGGAAAGGTCAGCAGTGCGGTCAGCAGTAAGACCAATTATTTGATCAACAATGATGTGACATCCTCTTCCTCTAAAAATAAAAAAGCCAGAGAACTGGGGATTCCCATCCTGTCAGAAGAAGATCTGTTATCATGGAAAGAATAATAGGTAATTGCGAGACTATGATATCCAACGCCTTCTCCCTCAAAATTTTGGTTTGAAAAACACGCTCTCACTTCGGTTACGCGTAGTGGCACTAATGTTTTTCTTCGCAAAACTCGAAGAACAAAGTGCCAACGCTCCACAGAGTTTTTCAAACGTAAAAATTTTGATGGTGCAGGCTGTTTTATGATTGTTTCAAAGAGTTTCGCAATCGTCTGGAATGTATAAAAGAGAAAGGAGATTCGTATGCCTATTCGTGTGGAAAACGGCCTGCCGGCCAGAGAGGTTTTGGAATCTGAAAATATATTTATGATGGGGGAGAACAGAGCTGCTACCCAGAGAGTTCGTCCGTTGAATATCATCATTTTGAATCTGATGCCTGTCAAGCAGGACTATGAGACACAGCTGCTGCGTGCCCTGTCCAATACGCCTATACAGGTGAATGTGACTTACCTGAATGTATCCGGTCATGAATCCAAAAACACACCTGCCAGCCATATCAACAAATTTTATGTGACATTTGATCAGGTGCAGGATGAATTTTATGATGGAATGATCATCACCGGGGCACCGGTAGAGAATCTGCCCTTTGAGGAAGTTACATATTGGGAGGAATTGTGCTGGATCATGGAGTGGACCAAGACTCATGTGACTTCTACATTCCATATCTGCTGGGGGGCATTGGCCGGAATCTGGTATCACTATAACATAGAGAAGGTAGCATTGCCGGAGAAGCTGTCCGGAATTTATGTGCATCGTGTATTGGATCGATGTGAACCACTGGTTCGCAGTTTTGATGATCTGTTTTATGCCCCTCATTCCAGATACAGTGGAGTTCGGGAGGAAGATGTGCTGGCACATTCTCAGCTGCAACTGTTGGCAGTGTCAGAAGAGGCGGGGGTCTATCTGGTGAAAAGCCGGGATGGCAAACAGGTATTTTTGTTTGGACATCCAGAATATGACCGGATGTCATTGGATTCTGAATACAAACGGGATGTGGCAAAAGGCATTGAGATTGCACCTCCAGTTCGATATTATGAAAATGATGACCCTTCCTGTACACCCCTGCTCACATGGCGGTGTCATGCCAATATGTTGTATACCAACTGGCTGAACTTCTATGTATATCAGGTGACACCGTATAGTTGGAAAAGCAGACAGTTGGAGGGATAGAGCAGAAAACAGAGTGAAGAAGATCCCGATTGAGTTTTTGATGAGGGCATATTATGGGCTGCACGATCTTCCCCTTGATCTGGCAGTGAAAAAGGTAGGCGAAGTATGATGAAGATCATAGGATTTCACAATCCACAGGAAGAGAATGGCTATCTCAGCAACTGGTATCTGTCCGATTTTATAGTAGGAGAAAAGATGTTTTCTTCTATGGAACAGTACATGATGTATCAAAAAGCGATGTGTTTTGGAGATACGGAAATGGCAAAAAGAATCATGGAAACAGAGGACGTTGCCGAGATCAAACGGTTAGGACGTCTCGTGTCCGGATATCACGATCATATCTGGAATGGGGTAAGGCAGATTTTGATTTATGAGGGATTACTGGCAAAATTCTCACAAAATCAGGAACTGAAAGACAAGCTATTGGCGACAGAAGATGCAGTTTTAGCGGAATGTGCAGTGAAAGATTGTATTTGGGGAATTGGTCTGTCCATGCATGATCCCAATCGCTACGACATCAGCAAATGGAAAGGGCAAAATCTGCTGGGGTATGGGTTGATGATGGCGAGAAACAGATTGAGGTAAGCCGGGTAGGACTTTCAGACAGTGGTGATATGGAAGTGTTCCGGGTATATCAAACAAAAGGGAGCGAAAGCTCCCTTTTGTTTGATATAAGTAACAACTGTTACTGTCTTTATGTGAGAACGTGGTGGGGTGTATGTTCTGGTTTAATGCATATGCCCCTCAAAAGGACCGTCCATGTCCATTGGACCATCCTCGAAATCCACGCCGGGATGAGGCATGCCGGAACCATAAAACTCCTTGCCCACTACATTATACTTCACACGGGATTCCTCTACCGCCTTGGAAAGGAAATTTTTCACCTCTTTTGGATGTTTGATATTGATCAACTGTACCTGACCACCGGCATCCTGCTTGGCATATAAGATGATGGTGCCGGTGCCGAAAAACTTCTGTCCCAGTGTTCTGGTCAGGCAGATATCGGTGATGCGGTATAACAGCAATTCATCATAATGTGTGTTGAAAAAACCGCTTTGAGAATACAGACGGTCATTGGATACAGAGTATTTGGTGAAGCTAAGAGGAAACCATCCCCGATGTTTGCGGTCTTTCCAAAGAATTTCTGCTTTTTCTTTTTTTGCCATATGCACACCTCTCTCCCGGTGACTGTCCGATTCGGACAGCATACCTATGTTTCACTTCAAATTTAACCGGTGCTTGTCAGTTCCGGTCAGTTATTTACAGTATAAACAGATTTTCTCATAAAAACAAGCGATTTTTACCAGATTCCTTCTTGATGAAACATTCAGGAAACGAAACGGAAGGAGCGAAGTCCGAAACCGCATCCGATCAGGCACATCATGCCAAGTGCGCAGGTCAGGGGCAGTAGGGAAGGCAGAACTGAAATATACTGGCGTAGTAATGTATAAAATCCAATACTGATGCCGCCGCTGACGCAAGTGGAAAAAATGGGATGAAGAAGATAGTCTGTTCCATAAAAAGGCAGGTTCAGTAATTTTTGCAGATAATGATAGTGCATGACACAGATGAGGCTTTGACTGAGGAAAGTGCCGATAAAGTAGCCCCAGATGCCCATCCAGGGAATGAGAAACAGCACAGAAAGCATCCGCAGCAACAGACAGAAAATGGACTGAAAGAAGATGATATTGGGTTTTCCCAGTCCATTTAAAATGCTGTTTAATGTCATGGACAGATACAAAAACGGGCAGAGGAAGGAGAGGGTTTTCAGATACGAACCTGCGGCCGCACTGCCAAAGATCAGATCACCAATTTCCTGTCCGTATAGATAAAACAATCCAGCAGCAAAGAAACCAAGCCAGAGAGAAAAGGCAATGGTACTGCGGGAAATGGAATGAAGTTTTTTGGTGTTTTCATTGGACTGGGCACTGGCGACAGCCGGTAGTGTCATAGTCGCTACAGAGCCGGTGAGAGAAGCAGGAAACATCAAAAAAGGCAATACCATTCCAGTGAATACGCCATATGTACGAAGGGCATCACTGGCAGACAGCCCGTATAATCGCAGCTGGCCGGGGATAAAGATTGTCTCCAGACTTTGCAGCAGGGTTAACACCAGACGATTGGCAATCAGCGGCATGGCAAAGACCAGCAGGTTTTTCAGGACAAACCCACCAGAAGTATTTTCTGTCTGAGGGAAAGAGGCTTCCATGGCAGATGGAGTGGAAGTGATGCCAGAGGCAGCAGATTTCAGCTTTACATTTGCGGAATGTTTTTCTGCACAGTAGCAGGGGATGAGAAACAATACCACTGCCAATTCGCTGATGAACAGGCCGACCATTGCATGGCTGGGGGTGAGTTCCTGTCCCTGAGAGAGGGCAACCTGCCACATGATCAGGATGGAGGCCACACGGATGATTTGCTCGAACAGCTGAGAAAGAGCCGGAAGTAATGCTTTTTGCTTTCCCAGATAAGCACCATTGAAACAGTTATGTATGGCAGAAAAAGGCAGGGAGATGGCATAGTACTGTAATAAAATGATGCACCGCTCTTCCATTAAGAGTGTGCTGGCAATCAGCGGGGCAAATTCATACAGTGCCAGTCCGGTCACCGCAGAGGTCAGCATGGATAACAGCATGCCGCTGCGAAAAATCTGTCGTTCCTGCTCTGTGTGTCCGTTTGCAGTGGCAGTCAACTGGGAAATGGCAGTCTGAAAACCGCTGCAGCACAGGGCGGTGAAGATGGCAGCTGCAGAAAAGGCTAGTTGATATAGTCCCATTCCCTCTTCTCCGATGGTGTGAGAAAGAAAAATCCGATAGAAAAATCCAATGGTACGGCACAAAATACCGGAAAGTGTCAATAAAAGTGTGCCAACGATAACAGGACGATTTTTTTTCATAAGTCTCCCGTGGTTTTGATGGTCTTATTTACTATATGAGCATAGAGAGGGAAATTAGAAGTATCTGATTCGGACAAATACATCTGAATAAACAATTGGGAAACTATGGTACCCAACACTTTTTATTAAAATGTTTAAATGACATGAATGCATAAATATACAATAAAAATCCGTAAAAATTGTAATTTTATACAAAAAGACCTGAAATTTCTGTATATGGTTGACTTTTGACCTTCGGAAACTTATACTGATAATGACCCTGAAAGAAAAGACGGTTTGCCTGAAAATAAGGACAGAAAAGAGAGGCGTGTCAACGCTTCGGAAAAGAGGATAGGATGAGTGGGATTAGTTTAAAAGGAAGAAATTTTTTGACATTAAAGGATTTTACACCAGAGGAGATTGGATATTTGCTGGATCTGGCTGCCAGCCTGAAGGCAAAGAAAAAGGCAGGGATTCCCGGAACCAGTTTAAAAGGCAAGAATATTGCATTGATTTTTGAAAAGACATCTACCAGAACACGTTGTGCATTTACGGTAGGATGTA
>ONWL01000237.1 GCA_900321525.1 uncultured Eubacteriales bacterium | reverse complement strand
TCTTTGAGGGTCAAATATGGTTTTGCAAATGGTGACTGACAAGACATAAACAAGGTCAGTAGGAATTTTTTACATAAACGTGGTATCCGCAATCAGCAGCCATTCTTTGTGACCGAGCAGGACGAGGACGGCGAGGAAACAGGCGAGGATGTGACCCGTGACTATAGCTGGAACTATGCCGATATTCTATGGGATGGTATACAGGCTGAAAAGGTGCGGAAAGCATTTGAAAAGCTGAACTACCGGGAACAAACCTTGTTGGAAAAACGGCTTGCCATCTGCATGACCTGTGGGCGTGTCGGTTCATGGAAAAACCGCCCTACCTTTGAAGAATTGGCTGTCATGTTTGAGGGCAGCTCCGCCAGCGGTGCGGAACGAGCCTACCGGAAAGCAGCGGAACATCTGACACTGCTGTTGGTAGAAAACGGCGGTATCCATGCAGTCCGGCTGAAACAGAAGTCCAAAACCAAACGAAAAAAGAAAATTGCCACCGCAGTCTACGAATATCAGGCAGACTGCGATGGCGAATGGGGAGAAATTTTATTCGATTTTGAAAACGGCACAGGGTCGATTGTCCGGCTTGCCGACTGGGATACCATGATTTCCAATGTTTTTGCAAAACGGGTGATCCGGTATCTGCTGAATTGCGAAAATGATAGATTGCCAAAAGAAACCATGTTTGCGTTTGAGATGTATGAATAAAGGCGAGTAAAGTTTACCAGCCATAAGAAGAAAAAACTCGAAAATAAAAAAAGCCGCTGCCGCATGGTTGGTTCCATGTAGCAGCGGTTTTTCACCGGCAGCATTCAATCAATATTCAATAGGCAAATTATGCTGCTTCAAAAAAGACAGTTTATCCCAATATCCTCTCTGGAACAGAATTTTACCATTTACAACATGGAAGAAGCCGCATCCCCGCAGTCCCAGCGGGTCTTTCCACTCCAAAATTGCCCATTGTCCATCTTCAAAAATATTCTCTACAATGGCTGTCATATCGGCAGTGGCAAATTCTGCTGTAAACATTTCTCTGATTGCGTCTATCCCGATCACAGGCTCATTGGTCACCTGATGGTTGGTTGCATTATCATGGTACAGGCTCACGATTGCATCTACATCGTGGCCATTAAAGGCATCTACCCATTTGCATACTACTTCTTTTGGTCGTAACATCATGATTTCCTCCATATATCTTTGTCTACTGTTTTCATTATACAATCTTCATGTAAAAAAGCAATTCCCCCATGAAAACAGGAATTGCTTTTTTATGTAGACTTGAGACAGTTATACTGAAGATTTGAACATAGGCTTACAATTCACGCCGCTTCCACTGATTCAATGCAGCAACGATACAAGCACCCACAACAGCGAATGTCAAAACGATAAAGGAAAGTCGGAATCCGTGCAGTGCCACCTCATACACATCGTAGTAGCGCAGAGGGGTCAGGTAATCCAAAATTTGATTTTCTGTGTATTCGGCTGTAAAGGCCAGAGCATAGGCAGCCAGCATGGAAATCGTACCTGTCCTCACCGCAGCCTTATAGGACATAAACAGGCTGGCAAACAGCAGCCCCAGAGCGAAAAAGAGGAACTGGGTAAAGAACATTCCCATGGTTGTGGTGAGCACTGCTCCCGGCTGTTCCAGACCGCCCAAAGGAAGAACGATTGTAAAATAATTACATAAACCGCTGAACAGGGCAAACACCAGCAGATTTACCGCCGAAACGATCACCTTCGCCAGTACAATGGTTTTCCGTTCCACAGGCTTTGTGAACAGGTATTCCGAGGTTCCGAACTTCTTTTCCTTCGCCACACAGGACAACCCCAGAGACATGGCATAAGGGAACGCCAGCAATCCTTCCCAGAAATAGATGCACACATACCAGCCAAGGGATGTGGTTAAATCGCCTTTGACCCCAAACATAATCATGATCAATCTCGGAAATTGGCTGACCATCGTTGCCATTTCATTCAGACTGTCCTGTAGAGACAGAAGCTCAAAATAGCAGAAACCGCACAGAAGCAGCATGATCCCTAACCAGATCAACAAGAGCCTTCTGGTTTGGCGGAACTCATTTTTAATCAATGTTTTCATGTTTGCACCCCCTTATGAACGAAACTGAATGTCTTTTTTCAGAAAGACACCGTAAGACAGCACCAAAAACAGGGTAACCAGCAGCACGCCCCAGCCAAGATAGGTCATATCATAGAAGCCAGTTTCGGAAATTTTTGCAGCTCCAAAGAAGGAGTATGGGGACAGGAAACTGATAGCCCGGTTACTGATGATGTTGGAGAAGCTGGTTATGCAATACTCCACAAACACGACTAATCCGGCGGTCAGCAGTGGGCTACGGTTGCGGGGAAACAAAATTCCCACCATCAGACCCATTGCAGCAAAGAACAGCGTAACAAGGGTGAGGGACAGAGCAATCAGAAAAAACTCTCCCCATGGAGTTCCGGAACGAAACATTGCCATGGCCAAAAAAGAAGCCAGCAGATACGCAGCACCTACGACCACCACTCCGATCAATACAGTCAATGCCTTTGCCCAATAGATTGTTTTCCGAGGAAAGGGCTTTGTAAACAGGTATTCCGAAGTTCCTTCCGTACATTCTCTGGTGTGAACGGAAATGCCGAAGTGCATTCCGAAAACGCCGGAGGCAATCATGAAAAAGCTGGTCAGAAACCCATAAATGCCCAACGGGGAAGTCAAGTATTCCATCGATACGCCGACACTCCTGTAAAAGTCCGTGGTGCCCATGGTTTCAAAGAGTTCCACGGAGGCAACATCCAGGAAGCTGTAATAAGTCGGTGTCATCAAAAAGATACACACAGCCAAGGCGATGGTCCAGCCCAGGATATAGGTTCGATGCCGTTTCAGTTCATATTTCAAAATGACCATACCTGACACCTCCTTACTCATAGTAGTGCATGAAGATTTCCTCCAAAGAGGGCTCTTCCAAAAGCACATCGTCCAAATGCAGCAGGTGAAGTTTATCAATGATTGCTGTGATATTGCCGTTATACATAAAGG
>ONWL01000123.1 GCA_900321525.1 uncultured Eubacteriales bacterium | reverse complement strand
AGTCGTGTGAACACTTTCGCTCACGTGAACCATACGGCAGATCAGACGCGTCTGGGTGTATTGCTTTGTATCAACGGTACTGGCATCCTGAATGCCTGGACACATCGCAACATCACACCTGATGTAGGCTATGCTGAGATGAACGACCTGGCTGCAACGGTGCCCATCGGTAGCGAGGGCGTCACGATTATCCCATTCGGTAATGGTGCTGAGCGTGTGCTCGAGAATAAGGAGATTGGCTGCTCTATCAACGGCGTGAACTTCAATAAGCACAACAAGGCTCATCTGGTTCGTGCTGCCCAGGAGGGTATCGTCTTCTCATTCTGCTATGGTATGGAGATTATGCAGCAGATGGGTATGGAGATCAAGAATATCCACGCTGGTAAGGCCAATATGTTCCTGAGTCCGTTGTTCCGTGATACGTTGGCTGGTGTCAGTGGCGCTACCATCGAACTCTATGATACTGATGGTTCTGTAGGTGCTGCTAAGGGTGCTGGTATCGGTGCTGGTATCTATAAGGACAATAACGAGGCCTTTGCTTCGCTTGACAAACTGCAGGTTATTGAGCCAAAAGCTGCAGATCGCGCTGCTTATGCTGAGGCTTATGCCCGTTGGAAGGAAACGCTTCAATCTAAAATCTAAATAAAAAGGCCCGCCAATCGGCGGGCTTTTTATTTGGTTGCTAAGACAAACTGTTTTGATACCATTCAAACAATTTCTGTACGCCTTCTTCAATCTCAACTTTATGCGTCCAACCGAGAGAGTGAAGTTTAGATACATCGATGAGCTTACGCATGGTGCCATCTGGTTTAGAGGCATCAAACTCCACAACGCCTTCGAAACCGACGGCTTTGACAACAAGTTCTGAGAGTTCACGAATGGTGAGCTCCTTGCCTGTTCCTACATTGATGTGGCAGTTGCGGATCTCGCCCAGTTTGGGGATGGCGCCACCGCGTCCTGCTGAGTGGTTGCGATCTACGGCTCCATCGGTAGAGGCACCAAAGTGAACGGATGAATATTTCTGGATTCCAATGATATCAGAGAAGTTCACGTTCAACAGGACGTGTACAGAGGCATCGGCCATATCTTCGCTCCAAAGGAACTCTCGCAAGGGAGTACCTGTTCCCCAGAGTACCACCTTATTATTATATATGCCATACTTGGCGAGAATGGTCAATATTTCATCTTGAGATGCAGAACCGGAAACACCTTCAACGGGACGTTTATCCAAATCGATGGCAATCTTATCCCACTCGCCATCGTGAATCAGCCAGGTGGAAATTGTCATTGGGACCATAGAGATTGGTAGGCATCACAGCGATATAGTTTGTGCCGTATTGCAGATTATAGCTCTCGCACATCTTCAGTCCCGCAATCTTCGCAATGGCATATTCCTCATTGGTGTATTCCAGGGGAGATGTCAGCAGACAATCCTCCTTCATGGGCTGAGGCGCATTCTTCGGATAGATACAGGTCGAGCCTAAGAAGAGCAGTTTCTTCACCCCGTGGGCGTATGCCTCGGAGATAACGTTGCACTGGATCTTCATGTTCATCATGATGAAGTCGGCACGATAGAGCGAGTTGGCCATGATGCCACCCACGAAGGCTGCGGCGAGTACCACAGCATCTGGGCGTTCCTCATCGAAGAACTTTTTGACGGCTACCTGATCTGTAAGGTCGAGTTCTTTGTGAGAACGACCAATCAGATTCGTGTAACCCCTCTGAAGGAGGTTATTCCAAATAGCGGAACCCACAAGTCCGTGGTGTCCCGCTACATAAATCTTTGAATCTTTATTCAGCATCGTCCATGTGGGCTTTAAGGAAGAGCTTCTTGACGAACTTCATATCATGACGGACCATAATCTTCACAAGGTCCTCGAAAGAAGTCTTCTGTGGATTCCATCCGAGCTTCGCCTTTGCTTTTGCAGGATTACCCAGCAACTGATCAACCTCTGCTGGACGGAAGTATTTGGGATCAACTTCGACTAACGACTTGCCCGTAGCTTTATCATAACCCTTCTCGTCGACACCGTCACCGCGCCACTCGAGCTCAATGCCTACCTCCTTGAAGGCGAGGGTAGCAAACTCACGAACGGTATGATACTCACCAGTGGCAATCACGAAGTCATCGGGTTCGGGCTGCTGAAGAATGAGCCACATACACTCGATATAATCCTTGGCATAGCCCCAGTCGCGCAGAGAGTTCAGATTACCCAGATAGAGCTTGTCCTGATAGCCTTGGGCGATACGGGCGGCAGCCAGGGTGATCTTACGGGTCACGAAGGTCTCACCTCGGCGCTCACTCTCATGGTTGAAGAGGATACCGTTGCAGCAGAACATATTATACGACTCGCGATAGTTCTTCATAATCCAGAAACCATAGAGCTTGGCAACTGCATACGGGCTGCGGGGGTAGAAGGGAGTCGTCTCACTCTGAGGAACCTCTTGTACCTTACCATACAGTTCTGATGTTGAGGCCTGATAGATGCGACAAGTGTCGGCAAGACCGCAGATGCGAACGGCTTCCAACAAACGGAGCACGCCATTGGCGTCAGTGTCTGCAGTATATTCCGGAACATCGAACGATACTTTTACATGACTCTGAGCAGCGAGATTATAGATCTCCGTGGGGCGGACTTTAGAAATGACACGAATCAATGAAGAAGAATCGGTCATGTCGGCCCAGTGAAGATTCACCAAACGGGCTTTCTTCATATCACGTACCCACTCATCGAGATAAAGGTGTTCGATACGAGCGGTGTTGAAGGATGAAGAACGGCGCATCAGGCCATGCACCTCATAACCTTTTTCAATTAAGAATTCGGCCAGGTAGGATCCGTCCTGGCCAGTAATACCTGTAATAAGAGCAACTTTTTTATCCATATTTGTGTTAATTGTTTCCAGAGAATTGTTTGATGCGGAAGGTGAATATCGGGTAGTGGTTTCTTCTAAAGATCAGGCGGAACATAAGGCATTCAGTGATATGAGGGAATCTTCTCTGGTATTTGTGGTAGATCGTACTGCGCCTGTGGTAACAGTAAGTGGAATATGCAGTGGGGGCATTTATCATACAAGAGAACAACGGGTGACGCTTATTCCTTCTGATGATGGTGGCGCATTGCGGTCTGTTTTGGTGCAGACGGTAGATGAGATGGGAGAAATGGGTGATACATTGTTGGCTTTATCGGGAGAGAAGCTGAGAGACCGATTGGAAGTGGATGAAAAACTGGAATTTGTATTAGGAGAAGGTGCCCATCAAAATATTCAGATTATCTGTCAGGATGAGACAGCAGATGAAAATGGAAATGCCAATTTTTGCAAAACTATAATTTCGGATGTAACTGTCTCAGAGAGCTGGTGGAGTCGATTCCTGGAACAAAACATTTTTGGAAAAAGCAGTATTGGGATAGGACTCTTGCTTTTGGTATCTGTGGCAAGTTATGTTATATATAAAAAGAAAAATCTATATTCATAGGAGTTTGCTGTGAAGAAATTATAAAAAGGTTGCTCTCTGTGAAAAAAGTTCCACTAAAGAAATTGTGAAGTTGACATAAATTGTGCGACTTGCGAAAATAAATTTTCATTACTGATTTTGTGTAAAATAATTTAAAAAAGGAAACAAAAATAAAACGTTTTAACTTGAAAAATCTACATACAGATGTATAATGAAATTGAAATTAAAACGTTTTAAAGAAAAACTGCACAATCATAGTTTAGAAGGAGGAACCTATGAAAAAAAGGGAGTTGATCAAACGGATTGCAACAGCAGCACTCAGTGGCATGCTGACAGTGTCATCGGTACAGTTATCACCTGTGGTGGTGTTTGCAGACACTTCTGCTGCAACAGAAGTGGAGGCGGAATCAATGGATATTACATCTGCCGCTTCTGTTTTGGCATCCAGTGCCTGGCAGCCTGCTGCCAATGCAGCAGATGGAGATGTGAATACAAGATGGGAGTCTGAACAATCTGATCCACAATGGCTGTGCCTGGACTTTCAGAGAGAATGTCGTTTTGATAAAATGGACATTGTCTGGGAAGTGGCAGCGGCCAAAGCATATGAGATACAAGTATCAGAGGATGGAAGAGAATGGGTGACGGTTTCTTCTGTGACAGATGGGACAGAAGGAGAGACGAGAGAATTTGTATTTGAAGATGGTGTGTCTGGCAGATATTTGCGTATTTATGGAACGGAACGTGCCACGGGGTATGGGTATTCTATTTGGGAAGTACATGTATATGGAGAATTGGTTGGAGAAGTACATGAACCGTCCGAACCAGGGGAGCAGAATCCAATTTATAATGGAGGATCTGCCAGTGCAGATGCACTCAAACAATCTTATCCGTTGATTTCAGCAGATCGTCCGGCTTATGCGTCTACATCAGAAAGTGGAGATGTGGCAAATCGGATGACAGATAGCAATCCGGCCACTTCATGGAAATCTATCAACGGTGTGCTTGGTACAGAACGCAGCGCAGAACAGTGGTTTGATGTAGATTTAGGCAGTGTGAAGGAGATTAACGGAGAGATCATTGATTGGACTGCATCCAATACCTGTTCTACAGAATTTGATTTGCAGGTTTCGGATGATGAGTTGAACTGGCATACCATCGGGACAGTGAAAAACAGTGATGGAGGTACAGTAGTATCTCATACATATGCAGATGGAAATGTAGACACTTATCCGGAAATGGTACTGGATGATTTGCAGGCAAGCGGACGTTATGTGAGAGTGTATTCTTATCACAGTACATCTGATGCCCCCATTCAGGTTCGGGAATTCCAGGTGTATGGTGCAGCAGAAGAGAAGAAACAGACAGCGAAAGATTTGGCAGCAGGTGCGGCAGTGACAGCCTCCTCTACTTCTGTACCATGGTGGGCATCCTCACCGGATCAGTTATCTGCGGAAAAGGCTGTGGATGGAAATTATGACACATATTGGCTGTCTGATGCTTCTGTAGATTATAATGATGCTTGGTTCCAGGTGGATTTGGGGGATCTATACAAAATTGGACAGGTCCATATCCAGTGGCAGGTAGAGTTTGGGCGTGTATATGAATTACAGGTTTCTGCAGATGGTAGTAATTGGAAAACTGCATATCGTGAGACATATGGATATGGAGAAGATGCGGAAATACCACTTTGTGAATCTGCCCGTTATGTGCGGATGCAGGGGATTGCGATGGGTAGAGGTTCCGGCTATTCTATTCGGGAAATCAATGTGTATGAGTGGCAGGAAGGAGATGTGACGGAAACTCCTGTATTAAAAGAAAGAACTGTTCCAGAAGTGATCGAAGTAGGAAGTGGCAGTTATATCACAGGGGATGATACCATGGCGCAGCCTCGTTATCCTGCTTATCATACAGAAAATGTATCTGTGCCCATTCCGTCTAATGACTGGTGGACTTCTGTCTTGTATACCAGATTGAGTGATGGAATTCCTACATTGCCGTATAGTTTGCTTTATACAGATATCGGTTTGTCTTTATATTATGCCAGTGATCTGTTTACTTCTCCCAATAATGGAGGAATGGACAGCAAAGATCAGACGTATGATTTGACCATCAACAGTAGCAGCATTACCGGAACACCAGAAGCGAGAGTAAATGGATATGGAGACTGGTCTGTAGAGGTGCAGTACAGTGATGATCATACTCCGAAAATGATGTCTGGTTCTCCTTATCTGTACAATACGTTTGCAGATGGTACGACAGCAGAAGTAGGGATAACAGGACTGATCGGCTTTTATGATCGGAATGGAAATGCAATATTGACAGAAGATAGTCAGTCTGTGACAACAGATTTTATTGGAATCACCAGTAAGTATATGGTGACTTCGGCAGAAAAAAATCAGCAGTATAAATATCATCAGTATGGTTTGTTTTTGCCAGAAGGAGCAATCGTGACAAGATTGGGCAGTAAATTAAAAATCAATCTTGGAAGTGGAGAACAGTATTTGGTAGTAGGTATCATTCCGAGCGCAGATAAATATAATGTGAAAGGCTATGACACTGATACCTTGGAGACACTGTATGCACATGCATATGCCTATATTACAGATACTGAGGTGAATTATGCTTATGACGAACAAATGGCAACTGTAACCACCCAATATGATATTGCAACAATTGTAAAAAGACCAGGATTTTCCAATCAGACATTGACTGGTTTGTTGCCTACCCAGTGGAAATATGCGGCGGAAGATACGGAAAACCGGTTACAAGAGGGTATGCCAGAGTATCATTCTGCAAGAGGGAATTTGAAGACGATTGCATCTAATTCTTTTGAGATCTCAGATGTATTTCATGGACTGATTCCGGTATTTGCAGAACCGGATGAGTTTGATTATTATAACAGAGAAGCCATGCTGGAGTATCTGAACACCTTTACCGAAAGTGTGAAAAAAGATTACTGGGTGGCAGATCCGTATTGGCAGGGTAAAAAGAATCAT
>ONWL01000135.1 GCA_900321525.1 uncultured Eubacteriales bacterium | reverse complement strand
TTCAGTATTTCCACACGAAAAAAGCCACACTCTCTGCAGCTTTAGACACGTTTCTCTGGTCACGAAGAATTTGCGCCTGCATTACAGGCAGGTGTCTGGCTGCGAGGTTGCTCCATAAACTCTCATAACTGCTTCATATGGCAGTATGACACAGTTACAAACTACCCTTTCGACCGTTCACATCGTCCGGTGGATGTCCTCTGACAGTAGCGGCACTGCTGAAGATTTTCACTTCATTCCCTTTTCATCGACCAAAGGCGAACGACCTGGTCGAACCTGTAACGAAGCTATCCTAACACAAAGCAGGGGAACGTGTCAAGTGAAGGAAAGGGTGCAAACACACCTCTGACTTTCTTTTACTGGCATAAAATCCCAAAAGAAACCATATCCATATAACAGAAAACCAATGTAGGGAGAACTGATTTTTGAATACCCGAAACATTCAATGGAAAAAACTGATCACCTGTATTGCCATTCCCCTTGCGGTTGGCAGTTTCTCTGCACTTCTCTCCCAAAATGGGATGGAAACCTTTGATACCATCAACAAGCCACCTCTGTCTCCACCAGTATGGCTATTCCCCATCGTCTGGACCATCTTGTATACGCTGATGGGCATTGCTTCCTATCTGGTATTGACTGCAGAACAGGCATCCCAACAATCTAAAGACCGGGCATTGCTTGTATACGGATTGCAGCTTGCTTTCAACTTCGGATGGTCCCTGATCTTCTTCAATCTGGAAGCCTATCTGTTTGCATTCATCTGGCTTGTGGTGCTTTGGCTGTTGATCTTAAAAACAATCTCCCTATTTGGCCAAATTTCCAAAACAGCCGGCTATCTGATGATTCCGTATCTGCTGTGGGTGACATTTGCAGGGTATTTGAATCTTGCCATCTATTTTTTGAATTAAACAACTATAGATTCATTCTCCTGTCAAAGTGACCGTTTCATTCCACCTCCCAAAATCTGTTACAGGATGAGATAGGTGGTGCCAACTGATGCCGGGAGTCCCCACAGGACTCCTTTCCACTCCCCGATCAAAGTCTGCCAGTACGCCATCCATATCAAAATAAATTTTCTTCACCATTATTGCCTCCTAATTTATAGTTTCCATACCATCCGTAATCTCCGTCCACCAGTCCGTTCCGGCAAATTTATGGGCATATATGGTAAAGTTTTCCAGCACCTTTCCGTTTTCCAGCACATATTCTTTCGGATTCTTTTTCAGATAATCCCTATATTGCACAAGCTCTATGTAGTTCGGATAACTTAAGAGTACATATACCACAGACTGATTCTCATCATCGATCAGCGCATACTCATATACATAGTCATATCCGTCACTGGCAATATATGCGGGATATTGATACGTGCTTTCGTCGTACTTGATTTCCTTTACCACTTTCTCACCCCTATATTCCATTTCACAGGTAATTCCTGACAAACGCTGTACTTCCGATTCAAAAGTCTCCTCGTCATAGTCTGCCTTCAGGAAAAAGTAGCCATCTGAATCAAATAACCCGGTCTTCACACAAGACACAAATTCCGCGTTTTGCATCCTTTCCGTGGTATCCGGAAACGTCATAAACACAGAATCCATATCCCCGCTGTACGCCTCAATAAGCGCCTGCTTATCATAATTTTCGATTCCCACAATTTTGTGGAAAGGCTGCACATAATCCAAAAGTGCGACACCGACTATCAGAATGACATTGAACATAAATCTAAGGCTCAGCACCAGCAGCAAGATTGTTGCCACCTGTATCCCTCTGACAAAACCTTTCTTTTGTACCAATTTTCCAAGAATTCCATTGGTGTAAAGTGTTGTGATTGCCATTGCCAGCAACGCTGCAAAAGATGCCACAATCGCTCCACTGGCAATCAGATCAGGCTCATATCGGATGCATTGCAGAATGATTGCCAATGTCATCAATGCCACGCCAAAAAAACTGATGACACGAACCCATTTTAAAAGTTTACTCTTCTCTGCTCCTGCATAATCCGCCACTCTATTGGCCATATTTTTTAATTCTTCATCCATTTTCTCGTTTTTTCTCTCTCCTTCTATGATTTCCCTCACATCCACATCATAGAACTCTGCAATCTCCACAAGCATGGAAACATCCGGCATATTGCTTCCGGTCTCCCAACGGGATATGGTTCTTGTGCTGACATGAAAGTTTTCCGCCAACTGCTCCTGGGTCAGTCCTTTTTCGTTTCTTAACTGTTTCAGAAATGCACCAATTTTTTTCTGGTCCATATGTTACCCCCTTTCGCATATCAGCCTAAAATCATTTTTCGGAAAAAACCACGACACAAAACGAGAAATGCCGGATTTTCTGACCGGACAAGTCGTGTCCGGTGGGTTTTGGTTCTATTGGGCGTCTGATTCACCGTTATAATATGCCACACGATCCTTTTTCTTCCAAGTTCCATTGATGGAGTCGCTCCATATGCCAACCTTCCCAGAATCCGGATAGACGGCAACGTCCACATCTCCGATCGTATCCACATCCAAATAAACAAGTGGTTCTGTTTTAGAAGTATTTGTCAATTTATGAGCCCCACACTCCCCCGCTGGAAAGAAGAGCACGTCTCCTCCCTTCACATCCCGGGTTCCATCAGGTGTCTTTACAATTCCTATGCCGGAAATGATATAAAACAGTTCTTCCTGACCAAGATGATAATGGTAAGGATAATTGGATTTTCCAGGTGGAATCGTATAAAAACTGGCAATACAGTGTTTCGATCCATCTGGCGGTGTGACAGGATATTCTGTATACTGATACTGTCCCTCTTGTTCCTCTTCTCCTATGAGCTGGTCTAGTCTTGTATGAACCATTTCCATATTGTAACACCTTTCTAATTGTACCATATATATAATAGCCTATGTATCACTTAATGTGACACGGCTTATTTCACAATCATATCCATTAACACATTGGCAAACTCCTCCGGATTTTCCAGTGGCACCATGTGTCCCCAACCTTCTATCAATTCCATTCGCTTATTTGGTGCCTCAATGCTATTGTAATATTCTCTGGTACAATCAACAGGGGGCACCCAGTCGCAAGAGCCAGATATAAAAACAACCGGCATCTGAAATTCTGTTCCATAATCATATACATCTTTCTCGTTAATATAATCAAACAAGGACTGATTTAACTGAACAAACTCTCTCAGATTTAGCTGAAGAAGATACCACCGTATATCATCCACACCCATATAGGGCGATGTATAAGCATCCAGAAGATAGTCCCTCGTCATTGGCACCTCGTGATAGCGATCTGCAAAGGAACGTACCGCTAACATATTCTCAATGGTAGGATCTTTCTGATAACGTTCAAACGCATGTTCCAATTCCGTGGTGTCGTCTCCAAGACTGATTGCTTTTTCCAAAGCATCCTGATATGCGTACGCATCAGAACCTAACGCTCCCATCTGCCCTACACCAATATAGTTTGTTACTTTATCCGGATGGTCTATTGCATACTTACTTCCAACCATGGTTCCAAAAGAATGCCCCACAAGAATTACCTTATCCTGTCCAAAACGCTCTCTGGCATAATCCACTAATTCGTCTAAATCCTCCTGAATCTGTCCAAAATCAGCAGTTTCGTTATTTGGATCTTTCTCTTTATTTTTGAAATAAGTTCTTCCACAACCACGTTGGTTCCATGCAATTACCGTATAGTTTTCTTTTAAATAATTGGAAAAATAAAAGGTTTCCATGGTATCCGGATTGGCGGGTCCGCCATGAATCCAGATGATTACCGGATTGCTCACATCTTCGCCTCGTATCACATAATACTGCTCCTGACCACCCAGTTCTATGTAGCCTTCTTCCTCAATACCGTTTGCACTTTTCACACAATCCTTGATCCAATGATAGTTTTTGGCTCCAATCGTAACCGCAATCACAAAAAATACCAGTGCCAACAGAAGGACAAGAATTCCACGCAATATTCGAATCGGTAAATTCTTCTTTTTCAATGTATATACTTCTTTTCGATGTCCAAGATGAATCCCGATGTGCCCGATTCCCAAAATCAGCACGGCGATCAGCATAAATATATTACATCCATATATTCCAAGAAAACCGAACGCAGCCACCGGCAAAGATGCCCCTGCAACAGGTATTCCCAGAAAAGAAGAGTAGAAATCGGTCATGTTCTTTTCACTCTTAAAATACTGAACCCAATTATACTCATATCCTATCATAGCCAAAACGGCAAGTCCCAACCATACGGACCAGATATTCAATGGACGCAAATTAAAATCCGAAAAGATTAACGCAATACAGCAAACCAGTACTTCCCCTATTCTTTCCAAACATACTAGGATTTTATTCTCATTCTTGACGTATGTATCATAATCCTTCGGCTTGTTCTTCATCCAAAAAGCATTGGGAATAAAAAGCATCAGTAAGAAAATAAACCCAATATACGAAACCCCCAAATGTATCATATTCTGTATTTCTCTCCCCATTATTTTCTTATTTATATTTTTTCGTTTATTTTTTGATTGTCTTCAATTTTCATTCAAAAAAGTCATATAGTGCCTTAAGGAATGAAGCCTTCTGGATATACTCGACACAGAGTTCCGTGTTCCCCTTTGCCAGTGACTTGATCCTGCCGTTCACATAGTTCTCACCCTTTCTCGAATAGTAAATGATCAGATTCTTTGCCATCTCACTCATCCTCCTTATCATCAAACTGGAATATGTAATTCTTCCCATAATACAACACCTTTCTTCTAAACCTGTTCATGCACTGCCTATTCTAACTCTTTTTCAATTTCTTCAAT
>ONWL01000090.1 GCA_900321525.1 uncultured Eubacteriales bacterium | reverse complement strand
AAAGCTGCATTGATTCCTGCAATCAAACCCTGGGCAGCAGCTTCCTCATATCCAGAACTACCATTGAACTGTCCGCCACTGAATAGTCCTTTTATATTTTTAAATTCAAGAGTCGGTTTTAACTGGATGGGATTGATACAATCATACTCAATGGCATAGGCATTCCGCACAATTTTCACATGCTCTAATCCAGGTACTGTACGATACATGGCATACTGCACATCTTCTGGCAGAGAACTGGACATCCCTCCCATATACATTTCATTGGTATATAGTCCTTCCGGTTCTACAAATACCTGATGTCGATCCCGCTCTGCAAACCGTACCACCTTATCCTCTATGGAAGGACAATATCTGGGACCTGTCCCTTCTATTATACCGGAGTAGAGGGGGCTGCGTTGCAGATTTCCCCGAATAATTTCATGGGTTTTTTCATTTGTATATGTCAGATAACAGGAAACCTGGTCTTTCTGAATGGTATCCGGATCTGTTGTAAAAGAAAAGGGGACAATGCGTTCATCTCCCTTTTGTTCTTCCATCTTAGAGAAATCCAAACTCCGTCGATCCACTCTGGCAGGCGTACCAGTTTTAAACCGAAGTAATTCAATTCCATTCTCTTTCAGAGAATCTGTCAAATGGTTGGCTGCCTGCAATCCATTGGGGCCTGTATGCTGAATCACATCTCCATATAAACAACGAGCTCTTAAATATGTACCCGTTGCCAGCACGACACTTTTTGCAAAATAAGTGGCACCGGAAAAAGTCTTCACACCGATCACCTGTTTTTGAGCCGCTCCTTCCTGACATTCCTCTGTCAAAAGTTCCGTTACTTCGGCCTGTCGAATGGTCAAATGATCCGTATGTTCCAACGTTCGTCTCATTTCTCTGGAGTATTCCTGCTTATCTGCCTGGGCACGCAGAGAATGTACGGCTGGACCTTTGGAACGATTCAACATTTTAGACTGAATAAAGGTTTTGTCAATATTTTTCCCCATTTCACCACCCAATGCATCAATTTCCCGCACCAAATGTCCTTTGGAACTGCCTCCAATGTTGGGATTACAGGGCATCATAGCAATGCTTTCTACACTGACGGTGAACAAAATGGTGTTCAGACCTAATCTGGCACAGGCCAGTGCTGCTTCACATCCGGCATGACCTGCTCCCACGATCACCACATCATAATTTTCTGATACTGCTGGCATTTTCTTGCTCCCTTCCTATTTGATTTCCAAACATACACTGTCATGTACGCTAATGCTTCACTTCCGACGCGAAGACTTTCGCAATCTGACAATGTTCAAATCAGTTTTCCACAAACTTCTGCCCATGTTCTTATATTTGATTACTTTCCCATACAGAATTTTGCAAAAATTCGATCCACCAGATCATCCTCTACCGATGCACCGATGATCTTTCCCAGACTGGTATAAGCATCCATCAGATCTACTGAATAAAAATCCTCCGGCATCCCATCTTCTATACTGCGCTGCACCATAGCCAGACTATCTGCTGCTTCCTGGAGTGCTTCTTTCTGCCGAAGATTCGAAATCAATATCTGATTGTTCAAATCTACCTTTCCCTGAAAGAACAATTCCTTCAACAGCTGCTCCAAGTTTCTCAGTCCCGTCCCATCCTTTGCAGAAATGCTGCAAAGGGGCAAGGCAGGATATCGTTCCTGCAACTGTGCTTCACTGACCACTTCTTTTAGATCTGTTTTGTTCCGAATAAGTACCGTACATTTCTCTGCAAACAACTTTTCTGTTTCCTCATCCAATGGCACAAAACTTTGGGACGCATCTACTACATACAGCAACAAATCTGCCTGTCTGGATGCTTCCACAGCTCGTGAAATCCCAATCTGCTCTACCACATTGTCGCTTTCCCGCAATCCTGCAGTGTCCGTCAACAAAAATGTAATTTCACCCAACCGTACTTTTTCTTCCAGCAGATCTCTGGTGGTACCTTCTATCTCAGTGACAATGGCTCGTTCTGCACCGGACAGCTGGTTGAGAAGAGAAGATTTTCCTGCATTTGGCCGCCCCAGTATGACCGTCCGGATTCCCTCTGTCAATACTCTGCCATTTTCCGCAGTATCCAATAACTGCTGAATCTGGGACTGCACTTCCTTCACCTTCTCTGACAACTGTTCCCCAAACCCGTCCAGTTCAAAATGTTCCGGATCATCCAGCGCACTTTCCAAAAATGCCATTTCATCCAACAATACATCCCTGTATTTCTGCACCTGCTCTGCCACAGATCCACGCAGCTGCTGGAGTGCACTTTCTGCTGCATATTGATTTTCTGCTTCGATCAGATCCATGACAGCTTCCGCTCTGGACAGATCGATTCTTCCATTTAAAAAGGCACGCTTGGTAAATTCCCCTGGCTCTGCCAGCACTGCACCATGTTTCAACACAGTTTCCAATATCCGTCTGGTCACCAGCATCCCACCGTGACAGTCAATTTCTACGGTATCTTCTGCTGTATAACTGTGAGGTGCTTTCATCAACAATACCATGACTTCGTCAATGAGAACCCCATCTTCACAGATCAATCCATAATGCACGGTATGACTGGGCTGCTCTGACAGCTTTTTCTTTGTGTTTGGACTTTGATAAATCCGGTCAATGACCTGCAAAGCATCCGGTCCGCTGATTCGGATGATACTGATCCCGGAAGGACTCATGGCGGTGGCAATAGCTGCAATGGTCGCATGTTCCATGTCTTTTCCTCCTAAACAGAAAACCGGTGCCGCTTCGTGTATTCTGTATAGCATCTGCTGCCATACAGGTTACACCAGCGCACCGGCTTATGCTGCCTTTTTGAAACAGTTTCCCAACAAATGAAACGCTCTCATTTCAGACTATTCCTCTGCTGTTTCTGCCTCATTTTTATTCTCATAATAATAACGATTATTGGAATTGGAACGGCTATAACTATTGCTATTCCGATATTTATTGAAATTCTTGTTATAAGGCTTTCTACCCTCTGTCTTGGGATATGCTTCCTTCTTTAACATGATGACCACATGACGGAACGGATCTTCTCCTTCACTCTTTGTATACACATACTTATCATTCTGCAATGTAGAATGAATGATCCTTCTCTCATATGGATTCATAGGTTCGAGTGCCACTGGATGTTTCGTTCTCTTTACCTTAGATGCAATGTTCTTTGCCAGTCCTTCCAATGTTTCCTTTCTCCGCTCCCTGTAGTTCTCGGTATCCATCTTCACCCGAATGTACTCTTCGCTGTGTTTGTTGATAACCAATCCCACCAGATGCTGCAAAGAATCCAAGGTCTGTCCGCGCTTTCCAATCAGCACGCCCATCTCTGTGCCTTCCAGATCATAGGAAACAATTTTTTCTTCCTCGTTATAGGAAACTTTGAT
Source organism: uncultured Eubacteriales bacterium (assembly GCA_900321525.1). Lineage (GTDB taxonomy): Bacteria > Bacillota > Clostridia > Lachnospirales > Lachnospiraceae > UBA2942. Next base: position 12,546 of record ONWL01000090.1, on the reverse strand, counting down.
TTCTACTTCCATGCCCATGGTTGCAAAAACCTTCTTTAAAAATTCAGTACCCTCTTCAATGACGGTTTTTTTCTTCCACGCCGTAATCACAGCCGGCTTGCTGCCGATCAGTCCGCCCAAAATACCGGTACTTCCTTTTTCCACCACTTCATACTCTAATTTGTCTGCTGTTGTTTCTAACTCCAGCATTGCCTTGGTAACTGCTTCTTCCACTGTTTTCGCAGAAACATTGATACGATCCGACATCTTTTCCTCCCGCCGTTTTACGGCTTGCGATTATTTCGTAACTGTGAAGTTACTGGACAGTTACATTATTTTTTATGTGTCTCGTTGTAAGTTTGTACCATACGGGCACGCTCTGCAATGGTACCGCCAGACTTGGCAGCACTTCCATAGCGTTCATTGCCCTGACGAATCTGCTCATCTCTGATTGCCAGACGTTCCTCATCTGCCAGCTTACGCAGACGCTCTTCCTCTTTTACCTGTTCCTGATACATTTCTACACTGGAGGCAGAACTCTGAGAGAACTGGATGGGCTTTTCGCCCTTGCGGGCTCTCTTGCGGTTGACCTTTTCCTGATTCTTTGCAATCAGGTCATTGATATCCACGGTTCTCATGTAACGGTTTACAAAAAACTGTACCACAATCTGGCATACGCTGGATGCAATCCAGTATACACCTACACTACAGTTAAATGTAAAACAGAAGAATACGGACATCAACGGCATGACAATCATCATGGAATTCATGGTGCTTGCCATGGGGTTATCCTCCTGAGACTTTCTGCGGCGTTCCTTTTCTTCCTTAGTAGATGTGTCTGCCATCTTACCGGAAATCCACTGGGTCAGACCAGCCAGAATCGGAATAAAAATCGCCGGCCACAGTTGTGACATCGGGGTACCGGACAGATTGATGCCCAGAAATAAATTCATATGATTGATTTTATCAATATTTGCATCGTATACATTCTGCAACTGAGGGAACATATCAATAAACTGCCCCCACTCGTTTTTATCAAATGCATACATCATATCCACCAGTTTGTTGGGGTTCAATTCATCCCCTTCTACATAGCGGGACAACGTCAGATTACTTTTCAGCAGATCCATAAAACCGGATACACTGGCATAATCTGTAACCTGCATCAACTCTGTGACAATATTCATGTACACTTCCTTGATGGCAGAAATGTAACCGGGTACACAATATACCACACGATACAATGCCAGCAAAATCGGCATCTGAATGAGCAGCTGCAAACAACCACCCATCATACTGGTACCATACTTATCATAAACAGCCTGGGTTTCTTCCCGCTGTTTCATCATAGATGCCTGATCGGTCTTTCCTTTATACTTATCTGCAATGGCTTGAATTTCCGGCTGCATGACAGCATTCAGTTTTGCAGATTTCTGCTGCTTGATGGTCAAAGGGAGCATCAGCAGCTTAATAATAATCGTAATTAAGATGATACAAAGACCTACGTTTGCGATTCCAATGCTGTTGCAGACATTGAATACTGCATTCATGATAAAACCGATGATCTTGGCAAACGGGCCGATGATCGCACCTTCATACTGGGATGCTACAAAAAAGAAATCCACAGTGATACCTCCTTGTGATTAGGGAACAGGGTCATAACCGCCTTTTGCAAACGGATGGCAACGAAGAATACGCTTACAAGTAAGCCATCCACCTTTCCACACTCCGTACTTTTCAATTGCCTCAATCCCATATTGAGAGCAGGTAGGCGTATAAATACAGTGAATATGAACTAAATACGGAGAGATTGTTCTCTGATAAAAACGAATCAATCTAATACAAATTTGTTTGATTCCTATCTTACGGGTATGTTTCATATTTTTCTATTCACTTCAATTCTCTAATAAAATGTGGTGCATCTGCAATAATTGCAAATACGCACGCTCTACTTCCAGAAACCCCTGTTCTTTTGCCAACGGTCTGGCGACTACAATGATGTCATATCCGGGTTTTAGCAACGCCTTGTTCAAACGATAACTCTCACGAATCAGCCGGGTCACCCGATGGCGCACCACACTGTTTCCTACTTTTTTACTCACTGAAATTCCGATTCGGGATGGGGCAGTGTGTTCCTCTTTGGGCGCAACATACAAAATCAGGTATTGATTGGCAATGGATCTGTGCTGCTGATACACACGCTGAAATTCCCTGTTCTTTCTCAGAGAATTGATATTTCTCATACTTTCTTATTCCCAAATTTCAAAAAACTCAAATACAAAAATGCAAGGCCGCCTCATAACGGCAAACAGGCCTTTCCATAAAGAACCAATGTCTGCTTTGATGAAACAGCCTTTCTGCAGATCATTATGCAGATAATACTTTTCTTCCTTTTGCTCTTCTGGCAGCAATTACCTTTCTACCGCCTGCAGTCTTCATTCTGGCTCTGAAACCATGAACTTTAGATCTCTGTCTCTTCTTTGGCTGAAATGTCATCTTCATATCCAACACACCTCCTATTTACACAAAACTCATACTCTCTGTTGGCGCTACCACAGATTTTAATTTTGAAAGGACAGAACAATTCTGTCCCTACCCTAAATATTAGACATCTTTTTCATTATAGAAAAAAGATTTTTCTTCGTCAAGTATTTTTTTTTCATTTTGTGGAAACAAATATGTTGAGAACCTTTTTCAAACAAATTTTCTCCGGATGTGGATTCCCACATTTGTGTATTTGTGGAAAAGTAGATTTGTTTTCCCCGGTTTCCCTGTTTTATCCACAGTATTATCCCAAAATGTTCTCCACATTTGGGGAAAGTGCAGTTATCCACAATTTGGGGATAACTTGTGGATAACTTTGTGTTTTTTCTGTGCATAAACGGATTTCTCCGTTCAAGTTTTTCCTCATTCATCCACCGTTTTCCATTCTTTGACGGTGGACAATCTGTGGGCGTCTCTTTTTTACACTTTTTCCACAACAGATTCTTACACATTTCCACTTTTTCTTCATTCTTCCACAATATCCACTGATTTCAAACACATATTTGTGGATAAGTCCGACTTTTGCATTCTGTTTCTTTCTATTATATACTCATCCACATGATTTTTCGTGGAAAACTTCTTTTTACACAACTTTTCATTGCGAAAAACTTCTTTTTGGTATATGATATAAGAAGGAATTTTTCTATACGAATCTTTCCAGATTTCCAGAATGGTGATGTATTGATTTATGATGCAGACAGCAGTCTGCATTTTTTCAGCCATAGAGTACATAACATTACTGCATAGCAAGCAATACAGGTGGAGGCGATTATGTCGGAGTTTGATACGATTAAAGAAAATTGGGATACAATAAAAGAAAAGGTACGTGATGAATTTGAAATCAGTATGGTATCTTATAACAGCTGGATCACACCACTAGAACCTTTTTCACTGGATGGTTCCTTGCTGACGATTGTCGTTCTTACATATACAGAGCGCTTTGTAACAGACTATCTGACAAAGAAATATCTGCCTTTCTTTGAAGTCATGATCGAAGAGGTAACTGGTATACAGTGTAAGGTACAGTTTGCTTTACCAAGTGACGTGGAATCTTTAGAAACAGCATTTCCTGAAACAGATGCCATTTATGAGGCCGCCAGCCGACGTGCCAATTTAAATTCCACCTATACATTTGAAACTTTCGTGGTAGGCGCCAATAACAAATTTGCCCATGCAGCAGCATTGGCAGTGGCAGAGTCTCCCGCAGAGCAGTACAATCCGCTGTTTATCTACGGAGGTGTGGGACTGGGCAAAACCCACCTGATGCATTCTATTGCACATTTTATATTAAAGAAGAAACCCGATACCAAAGTGTTGTATATTACCAGCGAAACATTTACCAATGAGCTGATCGAAGCCATCAAGAAAAACAATGTAAAAACCGGTGCACCATCTGAATTTCGTGAAAAGTATCGTCAGGTAGATGTGCTTCTCATTGACGATATCCAGTTTATCATCGGTAAGGAAAGTACCCAGGAAGAATTTTTCCATACCTTTAACTTCCTTTATGGAAACAACAAACAAATTGTTATTTCCTCTGATAAACCGCCTAAGGCATTTGAAACACTGGAAGAACGTCTTCGATCCCGTTTTGAAATGGGGCTGACCGTTGACATTTCTTCTCCGGATTATGAGACCCGTATGGCAATCTTGCGCAAGAAAGAAGAAATGGAAGGCTATCAGATTGACAATGAGGTCATCAAGTACATTGCCAACAATGTGAAATCCAATATCCGTGAGTTGGAAGGCGCATTGACCAAAATTTGCGCCTATGCCAAATTATATAATGAAGAAATCACCATGCAAACTGCCGAGCAGGCATTAAAAGACCTGATTTCTCCTGATGAAAAGCGAGAAGTGACGGTAGAAGCCATCATTGATGCAGTCACCGAGCACTTCCAGCTGAAAAGCAATGACATTGTTTCCCAAAGACGAAACAAAGAGATCGTCTATCCCAGACAGATTGTCATGTATCTCTGCCGGGAGATGACCGATGTATCCCTTCAGGCAATTGGTAAGGCTCTTGGCAACCGGGATCACACCACGATCCTGCATGGCATTGAGAAGATTAACATGGAAATCAATACCAATGAGTCTCTCCGCAATACTGTGGAGACTTTGAAAAAGAAGCTGTTGCCCAGTTAATCCACTTTTTTATTGGAAATGCGAGGAGTTATCCACAGTTTTTGTGGGTTTTTGTCTCTTTTTTGTGGATAACTCGTTTTCATTTCGTGCAAAACTGGTTTATCATTTGTGTATGAACCGTTGAAAACCTGTGCATGGTTCATTTTTGGGGGAAAATCAGCAGATTGCCTTCTTGTGGAAAATCTTCTGGTTTTCCCTGAGATCCTTCAGACTTATTCACAAGGTTTTCAAATGCACATTTCCTTACTTGACAAGGGGTTTGAGGCTTTTACACATATCCACACCCCCTAATACTACGACTACTGACATTAACATATATAAATATTTATGCACATTCCCGAAAGGAGCCTGTTACCCATGAAAATTTCCTGTCCAAAAAGTTCCCTGTTAAAGGGCGTAAACATTGTTTCCAAAGCTGTTTCTTCTAAAACCACAATGCCTATTTTAGAATGTATCCTGTTTACGGTAGAAAACAATGTGATTACATTGACTGCCAATGATATGGAACTTGGTATTGAAACCATTGTGGATGGTACCATTTATGAAGATGGTAAACTGGCTTTGGATGCGAAGATTATTTTTGAGATTATCCGGAAACTTCCGGACAATGATATTTTGATTGAATCCGATGCCGCATGTTCTACTACCATTGTATGTGAAAAAGCAGTCTTTACGATTCCAGGACGAGATGGAGAGGAGTTCGCATACCTCCCTTCTGTGGAGACGGAAAATAAAATTATCATTTCACAATTTACGTTAAAGGAATTAATTCGTCAGACGATTTTTTCTACCCTTGACAATGAAAACAACAAAATGATGTCCGGTGAATTGTTGGAAGTATCCGGAGATGAACTTCGTATGGTATCCTTAGATGGACATCGTGTATCCTTGCGTAATGTGAAATTAAATGACAATTATCCGCCAGTCAAGATTGTGGTTCCAGGAAAAACGCTGAGCGAAATCAGTAAGATCCTGACAGGAGAAGCAGACAGTGAAGTGTCCATCTTCTTCACCAAAAACCACATTGTGTTTGAGTTTGATAATACGGTGGTGGTATCCCGCCTGATTGAAGGGGAATTTTATAAAATCAGTCAGCTCCTTCATGACGATTATGAAACCAAAGTCACTGTCAATAAAAAAGAATTGTTAAACTGTATTGACCGCGCCACATTGCTGGTTAAAGAAAGTGATAAAAAGCCCATTATTATGACTGTTTCAGAAGAAGAAATGAAAATTCAGTTAAAATCTACGATGGGAAGTATGAATGAGGATTTGATGATTACAAAATCCGGAAGCGACATTATGATTGGATTCAATCCACGTTTCCTGATTGATGCCCTTCGTGTCATCGATGATGAGGAAGTGAGTTTGTATATGATCAATTCCAAATCTCCGTGTTATATCCGGGATGAGGAAAACAGTTATATTTACATCATCCTGCCGGTTACATTTAATGTAAACTCGTAACTATGAAGAAACTGGACAGCTACGTGAACCGATATTTTGGGAAAAATCCGGAGAACAGGAAGAAAGAGGAAAACAATGGAAATTGTATTACGGGAAGAATATATCAAACTGGGACAGGCACTAAAGGCTGTTCATCTGGTCAGTTCCGGTGTAGAGGCCAAGATGGTCATTCAGGATGGGGAAGTTCTGGTCAACGGAACAGTGGAATATCAGCGTGGTAAGAAGCTGTATGATGGGGATGTGGTCACATTTGCAGGTGAGACAATACGCATTGTCAAATAGGCAGGCAAGATGAAAATTGATGCAATTGAACTAAAACATTATCGTAATTATGAAGAGACTCGAATTGAGTTTGACGAAGGAATCAATATCTTTTACGGAGACAATGCCCAAGGGAAGACCAATATCTTAGAGGCGGTATATCTGGCCGGTACCAGTAAGTCACACAGAGGCAGCCGGGATCGGGAACTGATTTCTTTTGGACAGGAAGAATCTCATATCAAGATGTTTGTCAACCGGGAAAACCGGACAGAACGGGTGGACATTCACCTGAAAAAGTCTAAAAGCAAAGGAATTGCCATCAATGGAATCCCCATTCGCAAGGCAAGCGAATTGTTTGGCATTGTGAATGTTGTCTTTTTTTCTCCAGAGGACTTGCAGCTGATCAAAAGTGGTCCGGGAGAACGTCGGAAATTTATTGATTTGGAATTGTGTCAGCTGGATAAAATCTATGTATATCATCTTGTCAATTATAATAAGGCACTCATTCAGCGGAATACCTTGCTGCGTGAACAGTATGGTTCTGCCGGATTACCTATGCAGTTAGATGTATGGGATGCACAACTGATTCGGTTTGGCACGCCGATGATTGCAGCAAGGGCAGCTTTTTTACAAAAATTGGCGGGCATCATTCGGACGATACATGGCAGCCTTTCTGGTGGCAAAGAAGAATTAGAGATTTTGTATGAGCCAAGCGCATCTGCGGAAGAGTTTGCCAAACAATTGTTTTCTGCAAGAGAACGAGACATGCGCCAAAAAGGAACCACAGTGGGACCTCATAGAGATGATATTAGTTTTAGTGTAAATGGAATTGATATTCGCAAATTTGGTTCTCAGGGACAACAGCGGACAGCCGCATTGTCTGTGAAGCTGGCGGAAATTCAGTTGGTGAAGGAACTGATTCATGATACACCGGTACTTTTGTTAGATGATGTGTTAAGTGAACTGGATGAAAATCGGCAGAATCAATTGTTAAATAGCATTCATGGCATCCAGACCATGATTACTTGTACCGGTTTGGATGATTTTGTAGACCATCGATTTCAGATGGATAAAGTGTTCCATGTGGTCAATGGCACAGTGGAGCGGGAGAATTGACAGAGAATAGCCCATTTGGGCAGAAGTGAGGTTTTCTATGAGTGAGGAGTATGGAGCAGGTCAAATTCAAATTTTAGAGGGTTTAGAGGCGGTCAGAAAGCGTCCGGGTATGTACATCGGAAGCACCTCTTCAAGAGGACTCCATCATCTGGTATATGAGATAGTAGACAATGCAGTAGATGAGGCTTTGGCTGGTGTGTGTACCAGTATTTTAGTGCAGATCAATCCGGACAATTCCATTACTGTTATGGACAACGGGCGAGGTATTCCGGTAGGGATTCATCCTACCAAAGGGATTCCGGCTGTGGAAGTAGTGTTTACCATCCTACATGCAGGTGGTAAGTTTGGCGGTGGAGGCTATAAGGTATCCGGTGGTCTACACGGCGTAGGTGCTTCCGTGGTCAATGCCCTCTCTGAGTGGCTGGAAGTCATGATTTACAAAGATGGTAAGGTGTACAAGCAGCGGTATGAGCGGGGCAAGGTCATGTATGCGCTACAGGAAATTGGAACTTGTGAGCCGGAACGCCATGGAACCACCGTCAGTTTCCTGCCAGATAAGCAGATTTTTGAGGAAACCGTATATGATTACAGTATTTTGCAGAATCGTCTTCGGGAGATGGCATTCCTGACAAAGGGGTTGCACATCTGTCTGAAAGATGAGCGGGAGGAAAAGCGGGAAGAAAGCTATTGTTATGAGGGGGGAATCAAGGAATTTGTCACCTATCTGAATGGTTCTAAAAATCCATTGTATGACAAGGTGCTGTATTGCGAAGCCATGAAGGACAATGTGTTTGTAGAAGTGGCATTCCAACATAACGATTCTTATACCGAAAATATTTATAGCTTTGTCAACAACATCAATACTCCGGAGGGTGGAACGCATCTGTAGGAGCCCCAGTTTGAGGGACAGACCAAGCAGAAATTAGGCAATAGCGAAGCTAGAGTGGCAGTGGATAGTGTAGTCAGTGAACAGTTAACTTATTTCTTAGAACAAAATCCAGTAATTGCCAAGATCATCTGCGAGAAATCCATTTTGGCACAGCGGGCCAGAGCTGCGGCCAGAAAGGCCAGGGAGCTAACCAGAAGAAAATCTGCTTTGGATGGTTCTGCACTTCCTGGAAAACTGGCAGATTGTACGGACAAGAATCCGGAAAATTGTGAAATCTACATCGTAGAGGGAGATTCCGCAGGTGGTTCTGCCAAAAAGGCAAGAGCCAGAGCCACACAGGCCATTTTGCCTTTGCGAGGTAAGATTTTGAATGTGGAAAAGGCAAGGTTAGATCGTATTTATGGCAATGCAGAAATTAAAACTATGATTACTGCATTTGGTACCGGGATTCATGAGGATTTTGATATTTCTAAGCTTCGCTATCATAAGATCATCATTATGACCGATGCAGACGTAGACGGTGCCCATATTAGTACGCTATTGCTGACCTTTTTATATCGGTTGATGCCAGATTTGATCAAGCAGGGACATGTGTATCTGGCACAACCACCGCTGTATAAGATTGAAAAAAATAGAAAAGTCTGGTATGCATACAGCGATGAGGAATTGAATTATTTGATGGAGACTGAGATTGGTCGTGACGGAAACAACAAAGTACAGCGTTACAAAGGTTTGGGAGAGATGGATGCAGAGCAGTTGTGGGAAACTACCATGGATCCGGAAAACCGTATTTTGTTGAAAGTCAATATGGATGAGTCCGATCTGGCAGGAATTGATCTGACCTTTACCACGCTGATGGGCGATAAAGTAGAGCCAAGACGGGAATTCATTGAGGCAAATGCAAGATTTGTCAATAATTTGGATATCTGATAGTTGCAGAGGGTTCTGTAAAGGGAGATCTGCAGGCAGTGTAGGATGGTCAGACACTGCGGAATGGAGGAACAGATGGATGAAACGATTTTTGATAGGGTGAAAGAAGTCGATCTGAAAAAGACGATGGAAAAATCCTATATTGATTATGCGATGAGTGTCATTGCAGCCAGAGCTCTGCCGGATGTACGGGATGGATTGAAACCGGTACAGCGGCGTGTTCTGTATTCCATGATAGAGTTGAATAACGGTCCGGATAAGCCACATCGTAAGAGTGCCCGTATCGTCGGTGATACCATGGGTAAATATCACCCTCATGGCGACAGTTCCATTTATGGGGCATTGGTCAACATGGCCCAGGAATGGTCTACCCGTTATCCGTTGGTAGATGGGCATGGAAACTTTGGTTCCGAAGATGGAGATGGTGCGGCTGCCATGCGTTATACAGAAGCCAGGTTGAGTAAGATTTCCATGGAACTTCTGGCAGATATTAACAAAGATACCGTAGATTTTGTGCCAAACTTTGATGAGACAGAGAAGGAGCCTACCGTGCTGCCTTCCCGTTTTCCAAATCTGTTGGCAAACGGAACCACTGGTATTGCAGTTGGTATGGCAACCAATATTCCGCCCCACAATCTCCGGGAGCTGATTGATGCAGTGGTCAAGATCATTGACAACCGGGTATTGGAGAACAAAGAAACCGATATTGAGGAAATTTTGTCTATCGTAAAGGGACCGGATTTCCCTACGGGTGCGGAGATTTTGGGCAGACGAGGGATTGAAGAGGCCTATCGCACTGGTCGTGGAAAGCTGACGGTTCGTTCTGTCACCAACATTGAGCCCATGCCAAATGGCAAGCACCGGATCGTGGCCATAGAGCTGCCTTACATGGTGAACAAAGCAAGGCTGGTGGAGAAGATTGCAGAACTGCATAAAGACAAAAAGGTAGATGGCATTACCGATCTGCGTGATGAGTCCAACAGAGAAGGTACCCGCGTGTGCATTGAACTGCGCAAGGATGTGAATCCCAATGTGGTATTAAATCAGCTGATGAAGCATACCCAGTTACAGGATACCTATGGTGTCATTATGCTGGCATTGGTGAACAATGAGCCGAAGGTTATGAATCTACTGGATATGCTGCAATATTATCTTCAGCACCAGGAAGAGGTAGTGACCAGAAGAACCCGGTTTGATCTGAACAAGGCAGAAGAACGGGCACATATTTTACAGGGATTGCTCATTGCGTTAGATCATATTGACAGAGTCATCCAGATCATCCGGGGTTCTGCCAATGTGCAGATTGCCAAGGCTTCCCTGATGGAAGAGTTTGGTCTGACAGATGCACAGGCACAGGCAATCGTGGATATGCGTCTGCGTGTCCTGACCGGTTTGGAACGGGAAAAGTTAGAGGCAGAATATCAAGAGTTAATGGACAAAATTGCAGAGTTAAAAGCGATTTTAGCAGACCGGAATCGATTGTTGCAGGTCATTCGGGAAGAAATTCTGGTGATTCGTGAGAAATACGGAGATGACAGACGAACGAAGATCAGTTTATCGGATGAGGAAATGTGTGACGAAGACCTGATCGATGAAGAAGATGTGGTCATCGTCAGAACCCATTTGGGTTATATCAAGCGTATGTCAGCGGAGCATTTCAAGGCCCAGAACCGCGGTGGGAAGGGAATTAAGGGGATGCAGACCATCGAAGATGACTACATCGAAGACCTGCTGATGACTTCTACCCATAATCAGATTTTATTCTTTACCAGCAAGGGAAGAGTATATCGCCTGAAAGGATATGAGATTCCGGATGCAGGACGTACCGCAAGAGGAGTGGCCATCGTGAATCTGCTCCAGTTACAGCCGGACGAAAAAGTCACAGCCCTGATTTCCAAACGGGCATACAGTGCCGGTCAGTATCTGTTTATGGCAACCAGAGACGGTATGGTCAAGAAGACACCGATTGAGGAATATGGCAATATTCGCAAAACCGGTCTGGCAGCCATTACACTGCGGGATGGAGATGAACTGATCGCGGTAAAGACCACGGATCAGACCAAGGACATTTTTCTGGTATCTAAAAATGCCCAGTGTATCCGGTTCCATGAGACAGATGTACGTCCTACCGGCAGAACGTCTATGGGCGTCAAAGGAATGGAGCTTGCACCAGGCGATGAAGTCATCGGCATGCAGTTAAATACACAGGGAGAGGCACTTTTGACCATTACGGAAAAGGGAATGGGCAAGTGTACACTGCTTACCGAGTTTAAACCGCAGAATCGCGGCGGTAAGGGAATTCTTTGCCACAAGCTCAGTGAAAAGACAGGAAAACTTACTGGATTCAAGATTGTAGAGTTTCATCAGGAAATGATGCTGATTTCTACAGAGGGTATCCTGATCCGGATCAAGATTGCAGATATTTCTGTCATTGGCAGAACCACATCCGGTGTGATTCTCATGAATCTGAAAGATGGCGTACAGGTTGCCAGTGTGGCAAAGGTACGGGAATCCGAGATCATAGCAGAAAATGGAGAAGATGAATATTCAGAGGAAGCTGCGGAAGACTTCCAAAATGATTCCGGGCAGACTGTATCAAAAGCAGATCCAGAAGAGATAGGGTAACAGTCATATACAGCAGTAGGTGATTGGGTACACTGTCCAAAAGTCAACATTCCATCCAGGACTGCAAAGCAACTGGTTTCCTATTGTGTCGGAGAAGAGGCTGGTCTTTTTCTCCGGCATAGGAGGGAGAATGGTATCTTCTGGAAAGCTGTATACGGAGCAAACCAGAGGCAGAAGAAGCACATCTGAAAAAATTTTGGAAAAATCAAAAAAGCTATTGACAAAACGCTGTAGATTCCGTATAATAATTTTTGCATCTGCGAAAGATGCAGTAAGGAATCAGGCATGGAGAAATACTCAAGTGGCTGAAGAGGCGCCCCTGCTAAGGGTGTAGATCGGGCAACCGGTGCGAGGGTTCAAATCCCTCTTTCTCCGTTTCTTCCTTACAGAAGAAAATAAATAAAAAAAGTGCTTGACAAGTTCTTGCGACTGTGTTATGATATACAGGCTGGTCTTGAGAAAGAAAGCACAAAGGACCTTGACAACTGAATAGTATAACCAACCTCGAAAATTCTTAAAACTCTGGAATCTGAACTGTTGGATGACCAGAGAAGAGAATGTTCAAGAGAGAACGAACCTAAAACAGTAAA
>ONWL01000091.1 GCA_900321525.1 uncultured Eubacteriales bacterium | reverse complement strand
TGCTGTCAAAGGCAGCCTTTTGGTGATGATAGAGAAATGTAGCATGGAGAAGAACGGAGGAAAAAAAGATGAGTGGAATGGGTGGATTGTGGATGGTAGGACTGGTCAATGCAATTGCCGGAAATCGGGCGGATGCAATTGCAACATCAGTGGTCGTAAAAATTTATAATGATATAAAAAGTGAAAAAGAATTCAAACAAACTTTTCAAGAATTGTCAGAAGAAAGTCAAAAAATTTATGAACAGTTGCTTCAAAATACAAGGAATGAGCTGGAGGATGAGGAGATAAAACAAAATCTCTTATATCTATGTGATAAACAGTCACGAAAAGCACTAAAACAACGTCTAAAAGATGTGTCAGGTTTTGATCAGAAACAAGAACTAAAAAAGTGGGTAGAGGAAAGACTGAGCAACAGAATTCCGCAGGACATGAGAGTGTTGCTGACCGGATTATTTTTACAAATGTATGCGGATTATCTGAAAAGATTAAGACCGGATTTGTATCGGGAATGGTTTGCACAAGAATGGAAGCAGCAATGGGAACAGAGGGACAAAAAACCGGGATCTTCCAATAAAGCAGAAAAGGAAGAAAATCTACACTTTCTCACTGCCCTTCCTGCAAGAGTAGATGACACCTATTTTCTGCACAGAGAGAAGGATGTAGAAGCAGTGCGACAGATATTGACCACAGAAAAACAGGTGGTGCTCATCAATGGTCTGGGGGGAATCGGAAAGACCACCATAGCCAGAAAGCTATTCTATCAGATGGAAAGCGCGTATCCATATGTGGCATGGGTGGGATACGAAGGGAATTTAAAAGAAAGTCTCCAAAAATCATTGAAGCTGTTTGCAGAGGAGCCAATCACCGCAGAAGAACGGTGGGAGTTGCTGTGGAATTTTCTTTTGGAAAACAGAGAGAAGGTGCTGCTGTTTCTGGACAATGCCAACAAAAAACGTGATGGAAAGAAGGTAGAGGCAGATTCAGAATTCACACAACTGCGTAGTAGTGGAATGACCATGGTGGTCACCAGTCGGTTATCCAGTCTGGTGGGTTTTCGGAAACATCTGGTGGGATTTTTGGATGAAGATGCATGTGTGGATATCTTCTATTGTTACTATACTGATTCAAATCAAATAGAAGAACAGAATCGAGGAGAAGAAGGGATTGTACGGGAACTGATTCGGGAGAAGATTCGTTGCCATACTTTTTCTGTAGAATTGCTTGCCAAATATGCCAGACATAAGGTGCATGGAGGTATCTCCCAGTTAAAGGCAGAGTTGGACCAGAAAGATTTCTTCTATCCAGCAGATATATCGGAATATACCGATCATGAAGGGGAAGATTCCCCTATTGCCATCCAGTTGGCAAAATTGTTTGATATTTCCACCTATCCAGAAGGAATGCAGCGGATTGCCAAGTGCTTTTCTATCCTGCCCTCTGAGGATATTCCGAAAGAGCTGGCACAGCATATTCAGGCAGAGGAACAGGATTTTTATGAACTGATCCAGCTGGGTTTATTAAAGGACAATGGGGATTCTTACAGTATGCAGCCAGTGGTGCAAGAGTCCATTCGTTATCAGGTGGATCAGTGGATGATCACGTTGCAGGTGGCAGATTGTGAGACATGCATAGACCGTTTGTCTGATGCAGATTATTTGAATGAATTGAATTTCTATAATGCAGAGCAAAAGATTGGATACATAGATGCATTCCGAAATTACTTTCATACAGAGAAAGAGAGGAAGCAGAGATGCGTACAGCTTTTGTGGTATGCTGGTGGGGAGATTTATAATCGCATTGGATTGCCGTTGAAGGCACTGCCATATTATGAGGAAGATTTAAAAATAGCTCGAAAACTGAGTGAAGAATCGCCTACAGCGTCGAACCAGAGAGATTTGAGCGTGAGCCTATATAAACTGGGAAACCTATATTTGCAATTGGGTCACTATCAGAGCGCTGTGGATATTTTGCAGGAGGCAGTAGATGGACTTGATATGGTAAGAATGCAGTCACAGTATATGGTCAGGGAGGAGGAGATACAGATCGTGGAATCTGCTCTGCACCTGGCACAGGATTGTGTAGAAGCAGATTCCAGAAGAGAAGAATTGCTGAAAAAATTGGTGCTGATGGACGAAACAACATTTGCTACGTTTTTGAAGGGATTTTCACAAGCTGAGAGTATGGTATTGGGACATATCTTGGATGCTTTGGAAGGAGAATGATGAAAGAGGTTCTTTTTCGGTGTACATTTTGGCGTATTGATAAGTGTTCCGCATACCGGAACCCAGTTCATCCCCAATATGGTGGCAAACAGTAAAAAAATGGCAAATTTCCAAAAATTTCAGAAACCGCTTGACACTCTGCCGGAATTGTGATAATATAATCGAGTGCCAAGCGGAAGTGCCGGAACTGGCAGACGGGCAAGACTAAGGATCTTGTGTCTGTATAGACGTGTGGGTTCAAGTCCCATCTTCCGCATATGCAGATGTGGCGGAATTGGCATACGCGCATGATTCAGGTTCATGTCCATGTACTTGGGTAGGGGTTCAAGTCCCCTCATCTGCATTGCATATATGAGAGCATCGTTAGATGCTCTTTTTGTTTTAAAAAAATTGTAACGTTTCAAAAAACATATTGTCCAGCATATAGTGTATTAGACAATTGCCTAATCATAGTGCATGTTTGTAAGGAGAAGGAAGATGCGTACAAAAAATAAACAGACAGAAACAGAGATTCGCACATTGGCA
Organism: uncultured Eubacteriales bacterium; assembly: GCA_900321525.1. Taxonomy (GTDB): domain Bacteria; phylum Bacillota; class Clostridia; order Lachnospirales; family Lachnospiraceae; genus UBA2942. The sequence goes on along the minus strand of ONWL01000091.1, from coordinate 6,625 downwards.
AAGCGGGCATTTCCGGCGGTACTGAAGATTGCGGCGCCTGACCGTCAGGGACTGATGATCAATGAAGCAGACCTGATGGCTACAGAAGTGGCTGCCATGCAGCTGGTAAGGGCAGACGGACGTGTGCGGGTGCCAGAGGTTTACTATGCAGATTTTTCAAAGGAAGTATGTTCCGGCACCTATTTCTTTATGGAAGCATTGGAAGGGGCCAGCTATTCTTCACTGGGAGACAGCCTGTCGGAGGAAGTACATCAGGAACTGCGCCGCAGAGTGGGACAGGTGGAACGTGCCATTACCAGTATCAAAGGCACCCGGTTTGGTTCTCTGGTGGATGAGAGCAGACAGTATAATAGCCTGTATGACTGGCTCTATGAACTGATTGCCAATGTGCTGACGGATGCAAAGAGGAAGGACATTTGGATCGGTGTATCAGAGGAGGCGATTTTGTCGGCATTGTGGCAAGATAAAGCCATTTTTGATCAGGTGAACCAGCCGGTACTGGTACACTGGGATCTGTGGGAAGGCAATATCTTTGTGAAAGACAGTGGGATTACCGGTATCATTGACTGGGAGCGTGCCATGTGGGGAGAGACTTACATGGATGACCGGTTCAGAAGTCACAGCAGAAATGTCGATTTCCTCAGGGGATATGGACAGGAACAGTTTTCCGAAGAAGAGTGGAGAAGAATTTACTGGTATGATGTGTATCTGTATCTGACCATGATGACAGAGGGCGCATATCGGGAGTATGAAGATGATGGTGTGTATCAGTGGGCAAAGCCCATGTTTGAACAGGCCTGGGACAAATTGGCAGAGAAACAGGTTTAAAATGGAATGGATGGTATAGTGTGTCTGCTGTGTTTTCTTTCAGATAGCAGAAATTGAGCGGGTTATCATTGTATGAATTGGGTGAATTGTTTGAAATAATCAGAAAAAATATTTTTTATAAAAAATGATTGACAAAAAGAAAAACCAGTGGTAATATAATACTTGTCAGCGAGATAGAGTGTTGGCGAAAAAGAAAATGCAGATGTGGCGGAATTGGCATACGCGCATGATTCAGGTTCATGTCCATGTACTTGGGTAGGGGTTCAAGTCCCCTCATCTGCACTGTTGGAGAGCATTGAAAGATGCTCTTTTTTCTTTTTTGTATATAAGAAATTCTGCAGCCAACTGAAACACCTTTCCACCGCCTGGTAATAAGAGAAGCCTATCACCAATCATAGGAAACCCATTTATCTTGATTTGAGAAAAGTTATTGACAAGAGCGAGAAATGTGATATAATGTACAACATAAAACATATAAAACCTATAAAAAATATAGGTTAAATAAGAATAATATGTTAAAAAATGACTGCAAAACAGAGAGCAGTTGTAAAATCAGAAATGGAGGAAATATCACATGGCAGAGATCAAAGAAAGTGCATTGGAATTAATCGGAGGAACCCCATTGTTAAAGCTGAACCGTTATAGCCAGGCAGCAAACATTCAGGGGGCAACTGTATTGGGAAAGTTAGAGTATCTGAATCCGGCTGGATCAGTGAAGGATCGTATTGCGTTGGCGATGATTGAAGATGCGGAAAAGAGCGGCAAATTAAAGCCGGGCGCAACCATCATCGAGCCTACTAGCGGCAACACTGGAATCGGTCTTGCAGCAGTGGCAGCAGCCAAAGGATATAAAGCGATCTTGACGTTGCCGGACAGCATGAGCGTAGAGCGTAGAAATCTGTTGAGAGCATACGGTGCCAAACTGGTTTTGACAGAAGGTGCTAAGGGCATGAAGGGTGCGATCGCGAAGGCCAAGGAGTTAGAGGAAGAAATTGAAGGCTCTGTGATTTTAGGACAGTTTGAAAATCCTGCAAACCCTGCTGTACATAAGGCAACCACAGGTCCTGAGATCTGGAAGCAGACAGACGGAAAAGTAGATATTTTTGTGGCAGGCGTAGGAACGGGCGGAACTGTCACAGGTGTAGGCGCTTATTTGAAGGAACAAAATCCCAATGTGAAGGTAGTGGCAGTGGAGCCAGCCTCCAGCGCTGTGTTGTCTAAGGGAACACCTGGTGCACATAAGATTCAGGGAATCGGTGCCGGTTTTGTACCGGAAGTGCTTGATACAAAGGTATATGATGAAGTGATTGCCATTGAAAATGAGGATGCATTTGCAGAGGGTAGAAAGTTTGCATTGTCTGAGGGAATTCTGGTAGGAATTTCTTCCGGTGCAGCATTGAAGGCAGCAGCTATTCTGGCAGCAAGACCAGAGAATGCCGGCAAGACCATCGTTGCATTGCTTCCGGATTCTGGTGACAGATATCTGTCCACACCGCTGTTTGCAGACTAAAACAAAAGGAGCTGTATGATGCGTAATACATATCAGGATTTGCAAAATTCCCACCCCTGTTTTGGTGGACAGAAGCACAATGCAGGAAGGATTCATTTACCGGTTAGTCCCGGATGCAACATTGCCTGTCGATTTTGTGACAGATCCATCAATGATGTAGAGGAACGACCGGGTGTCACTTCAAAGGTGATCACGCCAGATGAGAGTATCGATGTGTTAAAAAAGGCTTTGGAACTTTGTCCGGAGATTAAAGTGGCTGGCATTGCAGGACCGGGGGATACCCTTGCCACAGACTATGCCTTAGAGACATTCCGCAAGGTGAAGACAGCATTTCCGGATTTGATCAAATGCATGAGTACCAATGGGTTGTTGTTATATGAAAAAGCCGAGGAAGTGATCTCAGCGGGCGTGGATTCTCTGACTGTCACGGTGAATGCAGTGGATCCTGAGATCGAGGCGAAGCTGAACAAATATATCATATACCATGGAACTCGTTATGATGGAGTGGAAGGCGCACGGATCTTAATTGAAAATCAATTAAAAGGAATTCGTAAATGTGCAGAAGCCGGTATGACCATCAAAGTGAATACGGTACTGGTGCCGGAGATCAATGGCGCACATATTGAAGAAATCGCAAAGACAGTAAAAGAGGCCGGGGCACGCATTTACAACATCATTCCGCTGATTCCCCAGTATGAAATGGCAGATCAGAAAGCCCCTGTCTGCGCCCAGATCGAGGAAGCCAGGATGAGAGCTGGCAAGTATATCGATGTGTTCCGTCATTGCCAGCATTGCCGGGCAGATGCGGTGGGGGTACCGGGCAAGTCCGAATATGGAGATCAGATTTACCAGAGAAAGCTGGGGACGAAGGAGACGTTCTCTCATGGGTGAGTATAAAGTAGCGGTTGCGACCAGCGATGGAATCGTGGTCAATCAGCATTTTGGAAGAGCAGATACATTTTATGTGTATGAAATAGAGGAAAGTGGATCAATACAATTACTGGAACGGAGATTCCTTTCACCGGTATGTGATGGAGGAAATCACAATGTCGCTGATTGATGTCATGATGGATGAATGCGTTATGCTGGATAAGCGCACGGTTTCTGATGGGCTTGGTGGCTTCACTCATGAATGGACGGAAGGGGCCAGATTCCGTGCTGCTGTTATCAAGGATAACACGCTGTCTGCAAGAGTAGCCGAAAAGCAGGGCGTGACAGAGGTATACACGGTGACTGTTGACAAAGGACTGTTGCTGCAATATCACGATGTTTTCCGTAGGATTAGTGATGGAGCAGTGTTTCGGGTTACAAGCAACATCACTGACAGCGAAACGCCTACTGTCGCAACCTTCCAGATTGGGCAAGTTACCGCCGAAAGGTGGGAGCTTACATGATAAACACAGCAAGAGCACTGTATGAGTTTTGGTCGGGCTTCGGAATCCCTGCTTATACCATCGGCACGGTTCCCGATGAAGCGAAACCGCCTTACATCACATACAGCCTTGTTGAAACAGAGCCGCTTTCACAGGCTACATGTTATGCTCAGGTGTGGTACAGGGATACCGGAAATGCTGCTTTGCTTGGCAAAGTGGATGAAATCAAAGCGGCATTGAAATCTGGTGCAAGGATTGAATGTGAAGGCGGCTATATCTGCATCTATCCAGAAACACCGTTTGCGCAGGTGTTGGTGGATGAAAACCCGGAAGATAGATACGCATATTTGAATCTTAGTATCAATTGTTATCACCTATAAAAGGGAGGTATTACAATGGCTGTTGCTGGCTACACTACCCCGTGCCGCACTGAAACCTTCCAGCGGCTTCTTCTCAATGCTGGTGCTTTCCTTGTCAACTTTGATTATTCGGCTATCACGACTGCTGACGGCCTTGCGACTGCCGCGCTTGAGGCTATGGAGGATGATACCAAATGCCTTGGCGCGACCCGTGGTGGCGGTAGTTTCGTAGTAACCCGTGAAACCCGTGAGCCGGAGATTGATGGCAAGCGCTATTCATTCGTGGGCGGCACGTTTGTTGACAGCGTGGATGCTCACATGACTGGCACTCTGGTTGAAATTACACCTGAACTGTTTGCCAAGCTCCAGAGCGGTTCTGCAGAAACTTCCGGCAAGAAGACTTCTGTTAGCTTCCACACTCGTATTGCCGCTGACGATTATCTCGAAAACCTCGTATGGGTCGGTGACCTGAGCGATGGTGGCATGGTGCTGATTTCGCTGAAGAATGCTCTGAATACGAGCGGCATCAATCTGACCTTTACGGATAAGGGTGAAGGCACTATTCCGTTTGAGATGCACGCGCATCAGGACAGGGTTGAGGATTACGACACTCCGCCCTTTGAGGTTATCTTTTTCAAGAAGTGATTGAGTGATAGGAGGAACTGCTAATGAAAATCTCAGCTATGACCACAGATCAGGCTCTTGATACGCTTGTCAGGCTGACGGAGCCTGCTGGTATCATCCTGACCGACAAGGAAGTTTCTACTTTCCTCGACAGTCTTGGAGCCGAAAATGGGAACAAGAATTTCTTTGCAATCGGTATTGATGCTATCGCAAAACTGATTCCGGCGATGGCAAGGACGCACAGGGCCGAAACCTATGAGATTGTGAGCGTTTTGACCGGAAAGAGCGTTGAGGAAATCGGCAGTCAGAAGATCACGCAGACGGTTCAGGACGTGCGCGATAGTTGGGATGAGGAATTGGCAGGTTTTTTTCACTCCTTGAGGGCGCAGACAAAGGACAACGGGACAAAATAATTATTGCTCTATTGCGGTATGGTTGGCATGGTGCAAACGCCTTGAGGGTGCAAATCGAATCCGATTACAGGCGTACACTATGGGAGGACTATACCGCAATTACTTTGTTTGGGCTCGGTAAGTCGCTCAAAGGCGATGAATGGCCTTTGCCGAGTTGGACAGAGCTTGCTTACAAGAAGCAAACTGTTGACAACCGCTCTGGGAAACAGGTTATGGAGGATGTGAAAGCATCGTTTAGACGGATAAAGGGTGATGGATAATGGCTGAATTGTTTACGGTATCCGCAAGAATCAACCTTGACCAGAGCGGTTATACGGAAGGCTTGCGAGATGCTGAAGGTAAAGGTAAAGAGCTTGCCGGAAAGTTATCAGGCTGGAGCAATGCTGTCTCTGTTGCTGTCGGAAACATGATTTCTGGTGCTGTCAGCAAGGTTGGCAGTTTCCTTAAAAATGCAGTCACAAGCAGTATTCAGACAGGCGCACAGTTTGACAGCAGTATGGCACAGGTTGCCGCTACGATGGGTAAAACTGTTGACCAAGTACAGGATTTGGCAAGATTTGCCCGTCAAATGGGTGCAAGTACAAGTTTCTCAGCATCAGAAGCGGCAGACGCTTTGAATTACATGGCTCTTGCTGGTTATGATGCTCAAACATCTATGAAGATGCTGCCGAACGTTCTGAACCTTGCTGCCGCTGGTGGAATCGCTCTTGCATCTGCATCTGATATGGTTACTGATGCTGCGAGTGCGCTTGGCCTTACTATTGACGAAACAGCTACAATGGTTGATCAAATAGCTGTTGCTTCATCAAAAACAAACACAAGTGTTGCGCAGCTTGGTGAGGCTATTCTTGCAATTGGTGGCACTGCTCAAATGATTTCTGGTGGTACAAATGAGCTTGCTACTTCTCTTGGCATTCTTGCAGATAATGGCATAAAGGGAGCGGAAGGCGGTACACATCTCCGCAATATTATTCTTGCGCTTGTTTCTCCTACTGATACAGCGGCAGAAGCTCTTAATAAACTTGCAGCTTATTATTTGAAGTTTGCACTATTTTTAACAAAACGGATATTGCTGCTGTAAATGCTTTGCTTGGTACAAATTATGAACGATGGGAAGAAATTGAAGCCGCTCTTAATGATGCGAGTGGTGCTGCTAAAAAAATGGCAAACACTCAGCTTGACAACTTGAACGGCGACTTGAAAATCTTTGGCAGTGCGCTTGATGAAGCCAAAATTAGCATTGCAGAAGGTGTAACTCCTTCCTTGCGAAGTATGGTTCAGTATGGGACTGATGTTGTTACAAGGCTAACGAAAGCATATGGCATTGCCGGATTCCGTGGTCTGTGGATACAGTTAAAGGCTGAGATTCGCAATGCGTATAATATGCTCAAGACTGGGCTGAAAGAAAGTGACAGTGCGCCTCTGCAATTCATCGGTTCCGTGCTTGAGGGGATTGAAACGGCTTTCGGCTGGATTTCTGAGCATGGTGACATTGTGATTTCTGTTATTGCAGGAATT
>ONWL01000023.1 GCA_900321525.1 uncultured Eubacteriales bacterium | reverse complement strand
CGCTCTTATTTCGTCAAGTCCAATCTGAGCCGTCTGGTTTTCTGCTAGTCCATCCCATCCAACATAAAATCCATTATAATCTGCGCTGTTCAAGTCAAACTTAAATGAGCTTATGTGTTCATACTTTCTAACAAAATTTCCATCTTTTATAAACCATACAGCTGGTTTATTATCGCCAGGATAAGCTAAATAGATTGTCACATAATCAGCCGGAGTAACGATCTCGGTCTGGTTCAACCAATTCAAATCATTTTCCCAATCATTAAAAGCCCAGCCGGTATCTTTTATCTGATAGTAATTGTATGAATTCATCAATTCTATCGCTTTTGATTCACTGTTCGTGTCATTGCTTCTTCTGAATTGGACATATGTTGCCCCTTCGGGAATGACTGCAGAATAAATATCTGTCTTTACATAAGTCATCTCAGCCCAATCTCCAACATCAGCACCGATATCTGTACCATTTTTGAAAAGAACGACTGGCACAGCACCGTCACTATAAAAATTAGTACTACCATTCACGTCAAAATAAATGGTTTTTCCTGCAGTTGTTGCTGCTTTTGCTTCCTGCGTCCATCCGCCAAACTGTAATCCACTGATTACCATCACTATGGCAAGCAGTGCGCTTAGCAGACGCCTAAACTTTTGCTTCATAAGTTTTCCTTCCTTTCTTTTTCTTTTTAGACCATTGTGCTATGACCTGTCCTTATTATTGTATGGTCTGTTTTCTCACACAAAGATCCATTACATTATCGGAATATCTATGTAAATTACCAAACCTGTCCCAAAAGGGCAGTCTGATAAAGCTACACACAATATATCACGAGGCCCTGTCTTTTGCATGCCACTAAAGTGGTATTTTTTTATGTTTTTTTCTGTATGAATGAAGCAGCGTCATCGGGTCAGTATCCCGATCTGCTTTCCCTTCTGTATGGCCTGTACTCTGGTCTTCACTTCCAGCTTCCTGAAGATATTGTAGACATGTTTTTTTACAGTGGATTCCGCTATGTTCATCTGCTCCGCAATTCTGGCATTGGTATCCCCCTGCTCAATATACTGAAGGATGCTGAGCTCTGTCATGGTCAGGTCTTCTCCCCTGTCTGTGTCCTGATTTTGGGCAAAGGGATAACGGGAGACACTGTTTCTGGCTGACCGCATGAGCACATTGAGATAGTTTTCCACAGAGGTTCCGATCACATTGCCATAGTAGTAGCTTTTCTTCCGCAATTGGGATATGCTGCTGCCGGGATTCCGCAGGATTCTCCAGTAGTCATCCAGCAGTTCCCTGCCGGTAATGCCGAAAAGACAGAAGACCCCCACATAGCGGTAGCACTCCGCCAGTGTGACTGTGGCAGCCATCCGCTTTAGCGCCTCTGATTCTCTGCCCATGTTCCGGGCGGCAACGGCCTGTCCCAGACCGGATTCTACCTGATAGAGATATTGATGGCAGGTTTCATAGTGCCGGTACAGCCGCTCAAACAGCATGTAGGCTTTCTCATATTTTCGCAGAAACAGATAGTATCTTGCCTTCTGCAACAGATAGAAGCTGTTTTTCCGGCCAATGGCCATATAATCTTCCTTCTCATCTTCCGCAAATGCCTGATGAAGCGTCCGCTGTTTCTTCCATACCTGACAGAGTATTCTCTGGAGGGTGCTGTTGCGCTTCTCACAGCCATTGCCTGTGCGCTGGATCTGCTCATAGCAGGTGTCCATCAACGCCTCATACCCGGTAAGGGCGTCACTGAGGATGAAGGACTTGCACAACAGCACAAACAAAACTGTCTGGTACTTGTCTGGCTTAGCCCCATCCTCTATGTCTTCCACGTCTTTTATGACCAGACAGGGAAGCAGCTGCTCCAATGCCTCCTCCTGCCGGTTTGTCTCCATGAGGTATTCGATTTCCGCCAAATGGAAAAAGTCCTGCTGTTCTTCTTCAAAGATATGGTTCCACTGGTCTCTGAAGGATTCGATTTCTTTCTTTTTACGGCAGAACAGGATGGAGAGGTCTTTGCCCCCGCTTAGCACGCTCAGTCCGGTATGTGTCAACCCGTAGATGTGGATGGCTCCTGTGATGGCAGTGACAGAAAGCGCTTCCTCCATCCACTGCAGGATGGAGACCCCAGGGTCATAGTACAACAGATTCAGATACAGCAGTCCATCCTTCCGGCTCTTTGTATTCTGAAAGGCTTTCTTCAACTGTTCCAGCGCATGGGCCCCTTGAGGAAACGCCCCGGCTTCCATCCAGAGCATCCCCTTGAAAAACAGCCCTGTGGACTCTGCTTCCTCTGTCTGCTCCATAGAAAACTTCAGATAGTCCCACAGCAGGCCATCGTCCTCTATCTCCCAGAACAGTGTTTCGCAGCCGGAAATCATACATGCCCGGTGGCTGACAGGGTCTTTGGCACGATAGAAGCAGTCCAGCGCTTCCGGGTACATGCCGCTTTTCCGAAACCAGTTTCCTGCCTGTGACAAGATGGACGCCTCTTCTCCCCTGCGGGCACTTTCTGCCAGCAGAAACTCTCTGAAAAAGTCAGGGAATGCGTCTGTTCCCTGCTCCTGCTCTGTCAGGATACACAGACCCATCAGCTGTCTGCGAATCCAGCCGGTCTCTCCCGTCAGGATGCAGGGAGGGATTCCGGGCAGGACGGCCAGTTGCAGGCATAGTTTCTGCTGTGCCGGGGTCAGATTGTCCCATATCTCTTCCTGGATGAACTGCTGCATCATGGGGTGGCCTGGTATCCGGGGCAGTATGTCCGGGGTTCCCTGCTGTCGGATGACCCCCAGGGCAATGTGGACAATGGCCGGCCAGCCGCCGCTCCATTGCAGCAGTTTTCTGGTCTGCCTGTAGGTGAATTTGATCTTCTCCTGTGCCAGCAAAGACAGAAGTGTCTTCTCGTCATAAAAGCAGGCGGCTCCCTCCAGCACATGCAGACGATTTTCCTGTACACATGGGTATAACTGCTTCGGTAACACGGTACGGCTGACCAGAATCCACTGTGTGTCCTTTCCCGGCTCTCCTGACAAAATAGCCCTTACCAGAAGTACCAGCAGCTTCTCATCCTGACATTCCGACAGATGATCCAGTATCCGTATCCGGGGTTCCACCTGACCGCCTTCTTCCAGCTGCTTTTCCAGTGTCTCTCGCTCTGCATCGACTCTCATATCCAGCATAGAGACGGACCTGCCCTGGGCGATCATATGATCCCTGTACATTTTTACTGCCTTTGTCTTACCGATACCGGCCGATCCGCTGATGTAAAGAGCCGGACTGTCTGCTGCCATCCGCAGCAGCATCTCTGGAAGTTTTTGTTTTCTGATATATCCCATGGTGGCCTGCTTCTTTCTGATATATGACAACTGCTCCAGGCAAAGGTTCTCACCGTCCTTACGGAGGATGTCTTGCCGGGAGCAGTCTGTTTCCTGTTTTTCACTGTTTGATTCCTTCACAGCTACCTGATTCTCTTTATTCCGATTCCGATTCCGGTGTCTGTACCTGCTGTATCCGGACGTCTACGATCTCGCTTCCTTCTACTCTGAAATGTGCCGCAACAGCTTCTACTTCACTGCCTGCAGCTACATTCTCAAAAGGCGTGCGGTAAGTAATGCCGCCCATATAGGTTCCATTGCGCTGCTTGTACTTATAGTACACGTAAATCTTCTCGTAGCTTTCTTCGGTGTTATTCTTCAGCGTCAGCTTGCCGTCTTCTTTGGCGATCTCAAACTTATCTTCCTCTAAGCTTGGAGAATCTATAAATGAGGCGACTGTGTCTCCATATGTATAGGAATCTTCCTCACTGTATGGACGCTTGTTGCTTTCTAATACAAGGCCGCTGGCACCTGCCGGAAGGTTCGTCACAAAAAATGTAGCAGTCTCGCTGTCATTGACCTGGAACGTAATCTCCCCTACCTGCAGCATCTGATCTGAATTGTTCTTCACAAGAAGGGAAACTACATTCTCGGTAGCCTCGTCACTTCCATCCTCTAAAAAGCTTCCGGCATAACGCCCCAATCCCTCTGCCTGAAGCCGGTTGTCAGAAAGTGTAATCTGCACCGGTTCTTCCGCAGAATCCGCATCCCCATCGCCATTGGCATTGGCAGCAGGCACAAATCCCTGTACATCATCGGTACTCAAAGTAGCCGGGTCTGCCTCTATCCATGTAGGCTCTGAAATGCCCTCTTCCTGTAACAGACTTTCCAAAATATCCAGTTCCTCCCCACTTTCCCGAGAGGATGAAGAAGCATCTCCGGATCCTACAGCAGTATCATCTGCATCAGTAGTATGGGAAGATGCCGCTCCGCCGGAGGAACGCCTGTCCGATGTGTCTGCTGCCTTGTCTCTCCTGAGCAGTATCGCCACTGCCACAATGACAATGACCGCCACCAGTACGATGGAAATGGCAATGCCTGTTTTTTTCTTATCCTTCATAAAAATCCCCTTTCCCAATTTTTACAAAATGTACTATAGGTGTCTGTGGACATCTTGTTTTATTATAGCACAAATCATCACATTTTTGTAGTAGTATTTCATGGAAATTTGGTAACTATTCAGGAGGCAATATTTCGCGAAGGTTTTGCGAAGCAAAATCCTGTGGCAGCAAATATTTTTTCCTGTACCTCTTCCACTGACCACAATCAACCCTTCTTCCCTCATCTGTCTGACAAGTGTATAGGCACGTGTCTTTTTCAGATTCAATACGAGGCTGCAGCTCACATTCCCGATACATAGTGAAAATCCGGCGAATGCCTGTTCCATAAGACTCTATCAGATGCAGGCGATAAAATACTTCTGCCAGATTCCGATTTCTGGGCTGTGAAATTCCACTTTTAATATCCTCCGGTGAGAGTCCCGGCAAGAGACCGCCAATTGAAATAAACTCTATCATACCATCATTCACATTGATGATAATACTCCCACTAAAGCTATAATCTCTATGAACCAGTGCATTCAGAAGCGCTTCACGAAGGGCCGCCTCCGGATAATCCCATGTTTCCACACGCACCAGTCCCTGAATCTTCGAAGGATTGCTGTTACACAGCATCAAATAAGAAAAGGCCTCCTCTAACTGGGTAAATACAGAACCTGAAAATTCCCTGCTCACACGAAATTCTGTATTGGCCTCATCTGCAAATACCGCCTTTTTGCCAGTTACATCTGTAGTGACATATATTTTTTCCCTACCCATATGCCGGATTCCGACTTCCGGGCTGACAATTCCTACAAAATATTTTTATACAAATTCCTTCACTGCCTTGTACACGCCCTCTGCGTCCAATCCATACTTATGAATCAGCGCTGCTGCAGAGCCGGACTCGCCAAACACATCCTGCATGCCCACTTTCTTCACCGGAACCGGATATTCAGCCACCAGTGCATCACTGACTGCACTGCCTAATCCTCCGATGACGGAATGTTCTTCTACTGTAACCACTTTGCCGGTCTTCCTGGCGCTTGCCACGATCAGTTCGCTGTCCAAAGGTTTGATGGTACAAATGTTGATCACCTCTGCGCTGATGCCCTCTGCTGCCAGCTGCTCTGCCGCATCCAGTGCGCTTTCTACACAGATACCGGTTGCCACGATGGTCACGTCAGTACCTTCCCGCAGTACATGTCCTTTTCCAATCTGGAACTGATATGTTTCTGCATCATTGATGACACGGCATGCCGCACGACCAAAACGAATGTATACCGGTCCCTCATGCTCTACTGCCGCACGGACAGCAGCCTTGGCCTCTACATCATCTGCCGGACACATCACCACCATACCCGGAATGGTACGCATCAGGGCAATGTCCTCATTGCACTGATGGGTGGCACCATCTTCCCCTACGCTGACACCAGCATGGGTGGCACCGATCTTTACATTCAGATGAGGGTATCCTACGCTGTTGCGGATCTGCTCAAATGCACGTCCTGCCGCAAACATGGCAAAAGAACTTGCAAATGGAATGATACCAGTGGTAGACAGACCTGCTGCCACACCGATCATGTTAGACTCCGCAATCCCGCAATCAATGTGACGTTCCGGATAAGCCTTTTTGAAAATACCGGTCTTGGTGGCTTCTGCCAGGTCAGCATCCAGTACATACAGGTTTGGATATTCCTCTGCCAGCTCTACTAACGCATTGCCGTAGCTTTCTCTGGTTGCAATCTTCTTGATCTCTGCCATCACTGCTCACCTGCCTTTTCTAATTCTTTGTCAATGGCTTCCAGTTCTGCCATCGCTGCTGCATACTGCTCGTCATTTGGCGCCTTGCCATGCCAGCCAGCCTGATTTTCCATAAAGGAAACGCCCTTACCCTTTACGCTGTGGGCAATGATGGCGGTAGGCTGACCCTTGGTGGCTCTTGCCTCTGCAAATGCGGCACGCAGTTCGTCAAAATCATGGGCATTCACATTGATTACATGGAAATTGAATGCCGCAAACTTCTCATCAATTGGATAGGGAGAGCATACATCTCCCACATGTCCATCAATCTGCAAATCGTTGTTGTCTACGATGACACACAGGTTGTCTAACTTTCTGTGACCTGCGAACATAGCAGCCTCCCAGACCTGACCTTCCTGAATCTCACCATCTCCTAACAATGTATATACTCTAAAATCTTTCTGCTGCACCTTGCCGCCCAATGCCATGCCCGCTGCCGCGGAAATGCCCTGTCCCAAAGAACCGCTGGACATGTCCACGCCTGGAATGTGCTTCATATCCGGATGTCCCTGTAAATAGGACCCCAGCTTACGCAGTGTGGTCAGATCTTCCTCAGGGAAATATCCCTTTGCAGCCAGAACCGCATACAATCCCGGCGCAGTATGACCCTTAGACAGTACAAACCGATCCCGGTCTGCTGCCTTAGGAGCAGATGCATCTACATGCATCTCTTCAAAATACAAATAGGTAAAAATCTCTGCGGCAGAAAGGGACCCGCCCGGATGTCCTGCCTTTGCGCTGTGTACACCTGTCAGGATACCCTTACGCACTTCATTTGCCTGCTTGGCAAGTGTTAAATTATCCATTTTCATCCTCCATATGGAGCAGTTTTCCTGCTCTTGGCAATAAAATACAATACCGACTGCCATCGGCTACCGCATTTATTATAATCAAACCAGACACAAATAGCAACCGTCTTTTCTGATTGCTGTGAAATGCAATCTGCTGTCCAGTTTATCAACCATACATCAACTATACTTTTTCCCGCAACACTTCCACCTTGCACGCATGCCGCTTCTTCTCATCTTTTCTATCATAAGCAATCCCCACAGCAAGAATTCGACCTGTGCATTTTGGTTCTTCTCCCAGCTTTCCCTCAAAGTTCAGTGCATACTGTCTGTCTTTGATCTGCTGGATTGCACTGTCTGCTGTATCGTCAACCTTTAATTCTATAATAATGCCGTCATCTTCCCTTTTATAGGGATAAAAAATGTAGTCCACATAGCCGGTTCCTGATCGATCCTCCAATTTGATGTCATAAAACTCCCTTGCCTGTAAATACACAAACGTAATCACCTTGGAAAGTTCAGATTCATCACTGTACCTGATCAAAGGACTTTCCGTGTTATGCACACGCTCTAATATTTCAACCATCGTCTTTGTATCACCGGTTTTGGTTGCCATGAGCATTTTACCGGATTCCATTGCCAGACGATTCATATAACCAAAGGTCGGTCTCTGACGCACCATATCAGCAAACTTATCCATCAGCTCTTTGTTTGGAATAGAAACATAGCCATCCGCATAGCTCAAAAAACCATACACAACCATTGCGGAATAGATTTCATCTTTTGTTTTCAGTTCCATTGATGTGGATGCATACTCTTGTACATTTGCAGCCACTGGCGTTCCGCTCATCAAAAGCGCCAGATCATCTTTAATATCAGAAATATTATTTTTCACATAATAATATATTTCATCATACGGTCCGGAACTGGTCCAATAGCTTCCAAGCTGGTTAAATGACAATGCACCGACTACGGATCGTGGATTATATAATCTTTTGCCGGATACTGACTGGTAGCCATTATACCAGCCTTTTAACTCCTCGCGAAGTATCTTTGGATCTTTCTCCACTTTCAGATATCTCTGGTAAAGATCATCCACCTCTTCATCTGTAAAGCCAAAATACTGACTATACTTCTCTCTTGTGGCCATCGAAAACTCAAAAAACATATTTAACTCGGAACCACTGGAATATTTTGCAATAGGGAGAATTCCAGTCATATAAGCCATCTCCACATAGGCCTTGTCTTTTAGCAGATTGCTCAAAAACTTTGTAAAAGCTTTCTTATCATCATCCGTTGCGAAATCCTGATGATAAATGAAATCCCACTCGTCTAAAACGAAAATGAATCTTTCGCCATCTTCATACTCCACAATATTGCCCAGCGCATCCCAGACCGCATCCTCTTTCTCAATCTCGACATTTGGATATGCTTTTCTCAGATCGCTCATCAGTCTTGTTTTGATTCTGCTAATATACTGTCCATAAGTCTTACACTGGTCTGGCATTTCATGAAACATGATGTGAATCACATTGTGTTGATTCAAATGATCTTCAAACCAGTCATACTTTGATACATTTAGGTTTTGAAAAATTTTACTGCTATCCGCTCCCTTCCCAAAATAGGACGAGATCATATTTGCCATGACTGTCTTACCAAATCGGCGGGGTCTGGTGATACATACATACTTTTGTCCTTTTCCCTGACTCAGTTCAAACTCTTCTATCCTGTTTTCTTCCAGTTCCACAAGAGGGATCAGTTCTTTTATGATTTCCGTCTTATCCACAAAATACGTAGCAGCATAATCCCTGCGAAACAACAAATACGGACTTTTGCTGTTTAGATAAACCCCCATTCTGTTCCTGCCTCCTTTCCCCATCTATGATCGACAGACGATTCTATTTCGAAGCGGATTCCCTGCAGCACTCCATCATGATACACTCCCATTCTTCGCCCATCAACGGATACTGTTCACGTTCTGGCAGTTCTGTAAAGCCTGCCTTGCAATAACAGTGATAAGCAGACGGATTATTGGCAAATACCCCCAGTGTAACCCGCTCTGCCCCTGCCACGTGGAATGCATACCGTTTGGCCAGCTGCAACATGCGCTTGCCATATCCCTTTCCCCGTTTCGATGCATCTACCACGATAAATCCAAACCGCAGTTCTGTTCTGTCTTCTGAAGGATAGCGCATCAACAACTGTCCCACCGGCACCCCATCCTCACAGGCAGTCATGACCCAGAAATCCGGATTGTCCGCCTGTTTTTCATAGTGCGCCTGCAATTTCTCTGCTGTCAGGGGATATTCCCCCACCAGACCGGCACTCCATTGATAAAAACTCTTTTCATCTAAAATCCATGTTGCAATGTGCGCCGCATCACATCTCTTATACGGTCGTAAATATAACATTTTCTTCTGTTCCTTTCTTCTCCAAATGCCGGTTTTCTTCCCACTCCCATCCACATTCGGTACTTGGGAAACACTCCTCAAAAATCAATCCGTGTTGGTCAGGAAGGCAATGACCGATTCATAAGCATGCCGCTGTACCTTGTTCCATCCGTAACAGCACATCCGGCAATTCCCGGATGTCTCTTATAGTATATATCGGTTGTGCCACCTGCCCCAGTCCATATGCTGCATAGATGAAGGGAACCCCTGCCGCCTGACAGGAATCCGCATCTCCCTGGGTATCTCCTACATATACCACATGTTCCAACCCATACTGTGCCATGAGCCTGCGGATGGTCACTTCTTTTGGTGCCTGGGTATCCCCAAAGCACAGCCATCCTTTCACATAAGGAGTCAGACCGGTAGCACCTAACATGGCTTCCACATAGCCTTTCTGCCCATTGGTCACGATGTACAGTGGATAGTGTTCTGCCAACTGTTCCATGACCTGTGCCACTCCCGGATAAGGAGCCGGTTTCTGCTCGGCAAGGGCACGATGCTCATATTCATACAACACAGGAATCACCTGTTCCATCTTTTCCTCTGATACATCCGGGTATAGGGTATGGAAAATCTCATCCATAGGCTTTCCAAACAACCGTCCCAGACTTTCCGCATCAAATGGTGCCGGCATCCCACACTGTTTTAGTGCTTCTGCCCAGGAATCGGCAATCACCTGCCGCACATCCCAGATCGTACCATCAATATCAAAAATAATTCCGTCTAACTGCTTCTTTTCTAACATATCTTTAACGCCACTTCCATCATTTCTGTAAAGGATGTCTGCCGTTCTTCTGCGGATAATCCCTCTCCTGTCATGGCATTGTCTGAAATGCTGCACAGGCAAAGGGCTTCCTTTCCTGCCCGGGCCGCATTCAGATACAATGCGGCAGATTCCATTTCCACTGCTAATACCCCCATTTTTTGCAAAGTTGCCTTTGTGGTGGAACCTTCATCATAAAATACTTCACTGCAATACAGAGGGCCTGCATGCATCCGCACGCCCAGCTGTGCCCCTGTCTCCATTGCCTTTTGGAGTAAACGGTAGGTACAGCATGGTGCCGCATGCAATCCCTTTAGTCCATACTGACTGCCAAAAGTCGAATCCGTATAAGAAGTCATGCCTGCCACTAGATCCCGAATCTGCACTTTGTCCGAAATAGAACCGGCTGTGCCGATGCGGATGATCCGCTGTACATCAAAAAAATGATACAGTTCGTAGGAATAAATGCCCATAGACGGGATGCCCATGCCGGATGCCATCACCGATACCGGCTTGCCCTGATAAGTTCCGGTGTAGCCCTGTACCCCACGGACATTGTTGATCAGAGTGGCATTTTCTAAAAACTGTTCTGCAATAAATTTGGAACGCAGGGGATCACCGGGCATCAGCACGCTTTCCGCAAATCCCTGTTCCTTAATGACAATGTGTGGTGTAGAAAAATTCGTGATCATCGCATACTCCTTTCTGTATGTTTCACATTTTAGGCAATTGCAAAATTATGATACCGAACGCCTTTCATCAAAATTTTATGTTTGCAGGGAAGGTAAACATCTATATGTGCTGTCTTCGTGCGCAATATGTCTTTCGAAGGCACGCTCCTGCTTCGTGTAGAATGCAACGGAACTAATGTTTTTTATCGTAAATGCAACGCATTCACTCAAAAAACAAAGTACCGGCTTCTACAAGAGCCTTCTTAAGACATATTTGCCTTCCTGGTCAGCACATATCTAGATTTCATTCATAGTCCTGCAAACATAAAATTTCTGATGTACAGGCTGTTTTGGATCTACTCAAAGAGTTTCGCAATTGCCTATGTTTCACATTTGCCACAACCTTTAAGAACTGTGACTACTATTTGAATATATTATACTGGAGAATCCAGTCATGGACAAGTACAATTTCCATGCTCCAACAAGCTTTGGCAGAAACAGGCAGAACCTAAAAAACTGATGATCACGAACTGGAAATGATGCCTCTGACAAATAAAACGATATTAGACTAATACAGTATACTTGCACATACAGAAAAGATATGGTATAATTGACATATCAATCGCAAAGTAGAGGTTGCTTTTATGTCTTGGAAAATGATAAATGTACAGCTCAAAAAAGGTTATATTTTCTCCCTTTAGGGGGATAGTGCGCCTTTTTTTAAGTTGATTTATCATGGAACATCCTCTCATTCAAACATAGATGAGATGTTTTTACAAATGAAATAAGAACGCGCATTATCTCCTTAACGACCATTTATTCAATATAGTTAAGGAGATTTTTTATGTTTCAAATCAAAACCCAATTATCAAAATTATATACATCATCTATACTGGGTAATCTGTCGTTAACCGGTGCATGGGTTGCAATTCTGGCGTCAAGAGGCTACAGCCTTGTTGAGATTGGCATTGCGGAAACAGTATTT
>ONWL01000042.1 GCA_900321525.1 uncultured Eubacteriales bacterium | reverse complement strand
CAGTTTGATTCATAAAATTTGCAGAGAACAGGGAATTACATGCAGAGATTACGCAGACGGCTGGGTATTTGAGTTGTCAAAGAAGCAAAAAAACAGTTTCATTTTCGGTTATCAATTTGGCTTGAATCTGTCTTCTGTGCAGC
Organism: uncultured Eubacteriales bacterium; assembly: GCA_900321525.1. Lineage (GTDB taxonomy): Bacteria > Bacillota > Clostridia > Lachnospirales > Lachnospiraceae > UBA2942. Next base: position 8,723 of record ONWL01000042.1, on the reverse strand, counting down.
AGCTTTGTAATGACAAAGGGGCAGCCAGTGAGGCGTTAGAGGCGCATGGGATTCCCCATGTCCATCATATTGCCTATATGTGTCCGCCTATGCAGAAATTTGTAGGCGGAGATGGCTGTTTTCAGGAACTTCTGGATGTGTTTGCACAGGAAGGAGGGGATCTTGTGGTGAAAGACAACGAAGGAACCGGCGGCAATCTAGTGTTTCATGTGACTTCCAGAAAGGCGTTGGAACAGGCGGCATTTGCCATCTTTTCTTCCTGCCGTTCCATTGCAGTGTGTCCATACTATGATATTTTGCAGGAATACAGGGTAGTGGTATTGGATGGAGAAGTGAAACTGATTTTTTCCAAGCAGCGCCAGTGTTTGCAGGGAGACGGGGTTTCCAATATCCGCCAGTTGTATGCGGCGTATTTGCTGGCAGGTGGAAAAGCAGAAGAAAGCATACCAGAAAGCTGCATGAAACAGGTGTTGGCAAAAGGGGAACGTTATCCTCTGAATTGGAAGCACAACCTGGGACAGGGAGCAGGAGCAGTTTTGTTTTCCAGAGAACAGGTGCCGGAAGTGGCAGAACTGGCGCTGCAGGCAGCAAATATATTAAATGTACGGTTTGGCTCATTTGATGTAATCCGGACTGTGGACGGCATTCGGATATTGGAAGTGAATACCGGTGTGATGATGGAAAATCTGGCAGGCATGAGTTCGGAACACTATGCACTGGTGAAAGAGGTGTATCGGGAAGCAATCGAAAAGATGTTGGCAACTGTTTAGGTGCCATCTGTCAGGGAAGACATAGTAGACAATTGCGAAACTCTTTTGATCTAAGCAAAAATTTTGATGAAGGGCGTTGGATTCTATCTTTTCATAATTGCCTAAAAGACATAGAACGGAAAGAATACAGATAACGAAGGGCAGAACAAATTTCCTGGTTGACTTTTGAAAAAGCTGTGTTATACTAAAGACAGTTGATTCAGACAAAGCGTTGAAGAGAAGAGTAGCTGTTTGGGAATGGACAGAGAAAGGTACGGATGCTGAGAGTACCTGACAGGAACAGACAGGGAAGACCACCTCTGAGCTGCCCCAATCCGGCACGGCCGACACCGTTATCGTCAGAAGAGTGGTTTTGTGGCTTTTTTGAGAACAGCCGATGCAGGGATGATCTGCCTGGGCGTACAAAGAAGTAACAAAACAATCAGGGTGGAACCGCGAGTTGCAATGATTCGTCCCTCTTTCTGTTGTACATGGGATGCGACAGAAAGAGGGACTTTTTGATGTGATAAAACATGTCATCACATCAAAAGATGCACTTACGAAGATGCGGTTTGCGCAATGTGTGTCAAAAATCAGCCGTTATCATCCGGATAAAGTCAAAAAGAAATGGAGGAAAGAATCATGAAGATTACATTAAAAGACGGTTCTGTAAAAGAGTTTGCAGAAGCGATGTCTGCCTACGAGATTGCAAGATCCATCAGTGAAGGCCTGGCACGCAATGCATGTGCTGCTGAGGTGAATGGAAATGTAGTGGATTTGCGAACAGTCATCGAAGAGGATTGCGAACTGAGCATTCTGACCACTGCAGATCCGGCAGGTCTGGCTGCATATCGTCACACCACATCTCATGTATTGGCAGAGGCAGTGAAGAACCTGTTTCCAGAAGCAAAACTGGCCATCGGTCCATCTATTGATACAGGATACTATTATGATTTTGAGGCTGCCCCATTTTCCAGAGAGGATCTGGATAAGATCGAGGCAGAGATGAAGAAGATTATCAAGAAGGGCGCCAAGTTGGAGAAGTTCACTCTGCCAAGAGCAGAAGCCATTCGATTTATGGAAGAGAAGGGTGAACCATACAAGGTAGAGCTGATTCAGGATCTGCCGGAAGATGCAGTCATCTCCTTTTATAGCCAGGGTGATTTTGTAGACCTGTGTGCAGGCCCCCATCTGATGAGTACCAAGCAGATCAAGGCATTTAAACTGATTTCTTCTTCCGGTGCATATTGGAGAGGCAGTGAGAAAAATGCCATGCTGCAGAGAATTTACGGTACTGCCTTTGCAAAGAAGGATGAGTTAGAGGAGTATCTGGAATATCTGGCAAATATCAAAAATCGTGACCATAATAAATTGGGACGTGAGATGGAACTGTTCACCACGGTAGATGTAATCGGACAGGGCTTGCCGCTGTTTATGCCAAAGGGTACCAAGATCATCCAGACACTGCAGAGATGGATCGAGGATGAAGAGGAGCGCAGAGGATATATGCGAACCAAGACACCTCTGATGGCCAAGAGCGATTTGTATGTGATTTCTGATCACTGGAATCATTACAAAGAGGGAATGTTTGTTTTAGGAGATGAGGAAAAGGATGAGGAGGTATTTGCTCTGCGTCCTATGACATGTCCGTTCCAATATTATGTATTTAAGGCGGGTCAGCATTCTTATCGGGATATGCCATGCCGTTACGGTGAGACTTCTACACTGTTCCGTAATGAGGATTCCGGCGAGATGCATGGTCTGACCAGAGTACGCCAGTTTACTATTTCCGAGGGACATCTGATTTTGATGCCGGAACAGGTAAAAGAAGAGTTCAAAGGCTGTGTGGATCTGATGAAATACTGCCTGACGACTTTGGGACTGGAAGAGGACGTGACCTATCGTCTGTCTAAATGGGATCCTAATAATGCAGATCATTATTTAGGAGATGCAGAAAGCTGGGAGCATGTACAGAATGTCATGAGAGAGATTCTGGACGAAATCGGCATCCAGTATACAGAGGCAGAGGGGGAAGCTGCATTCTATGGACCGAAGTTAGACGTACAGGCAAAGAATGTATATGGAAAAGAAGATACGATGATTACCATTCAGCTGGATATGTTCTTAGCAGAGCGGTTTGATATGTACTATATTGACAAGAATGGCGAAAAGAAGCGCCCGTACATCATCCACAGAACATCCATTGGCTGTTATGAGCGTACATTGGCATGGATGATTGAAAAACATGCAGGCAAATTCCCTACATGGTTGTGTCCGGAACAGGTTCGTGTATTGCCAATCTCTGATAAGTACATTGACTATGCCCAGAAGGTAGCGGCAGAACTGACGGCCAATGGTATCTTAAATACAGTAGATGGACGTTCCGAGAAGATCGGTTATAAGATCCGCGAGGCACGTCTGCAAAAGATTCCATATATGTTGGTAGTAGGACAGAAAGAGGAAGAAGAAAATACCGTATCTGTCCGCAGCCGTTTTGCAGGAGATGAAGGCCAGAAACCTCTTGGCGAATTTGTCGATGCCATCTGCAAGGAAATCCGTACCAAAGAGTTTCGCAAGGAAGTAGAAGCGGAATAAAAATCGCAGTTTCAAAAGCATAAAATGCCGTCTGGTTGGAGTAGTCTGATCGGGCGGCTTTTTGTATGCAGAGGCGGTTTTGATGCATTGGTTGTGTTTGGGGAGCAAAAAGAACGCAATGGCCTAAGAAAAAACATGTAGGAAGAAGACATAGGGATCAGAACGGGAAAAATCAAATAAATTATCCGGTTAACGGTCAAAATAGTGTGATATCAAAAGAAAGGTGATAGTAAAAATACATAAAAAATCAAATAAAAATTAGAAATAATGTGGAAAAACAGAAAGAATATTGACGAAATAAGAAAAAAGATTTATGATAAAAGAGAAAAGAGGGCATGAAAACGTGTTTCTTTTTTTACAAAAAAGTTAAACGGTTAACGCAAAAAAAATAGAATTTTGCGGCACGTTTGGAATGGAGGAAGTGATGAACACAACATGGAAAAAGATTTCTGCATGGTTGCTGTTGATCTGTTTGGTGGCAACAGGTTTCGGCATGCCGGACAAAACCGCACTGGCAGCAGAAAATACCACAGTTTATTTTCTGAACAATCGTGGTTGGGAGCAGGTATATGCGTATGTATATGCCAATGGAACAACCGTAGGAACAGAATGGCCGGGTGTAGAAGCCGAGGCAGCGCCGGAAATCGGTGAGAACTGGTGGAAGACAACCGTTGGAAAAGATGGTACCACAGAAGAGTTTAATATCATCTTCAACAACAATGCAGGAACCCAGTTTGATGGACATGTGTCTAGAAGCGAAGACAATTATATGACCACGGAAGATGCCGTATACAGCAGTGCAGCGGATGCACAGGCAGTAGCAGATGCACAGGAACCGCCGGAAGAAGGCGAGACCACAGTGTATTTCCTGAACAGTAAGGGATGGGAGTCTCTGGGCGCTTATGCATATGGACAAGGAGAACCGCTTGGCTCCTGGCCGGGGGTGACACCGGAAGCGGCTTCGGAAGTGGGAGAAGCCTGGTACAAGGTAACGGTACCTGTTGTGCCCAAGTTCAACATTATTTTCTTCTATACAGAAGAAGATTCCAAACGTGCAGAGTTGCCGATTCCATCTGCAGATTATGTATATGTGACACCAGATGCACAGGTATACCAGTCTGCGTTGGCGGCAGAACTGTCCCAGGGACTGGGTGATCTGAGCCTGACAACTAGTGTGTATTTCTATAATAATCAGGGATGGGATACTATTTCCGGTTATACATTTATCGAAAGAGATGGACAGGGCATTTCACTGGGGGCAGGCTGGCCAGGAACAACAGCACAGGAAGCATCTGAAATCGGTGAACATTGGTGGAAGATCATTGTGCCAATGATTCCATCGGAAGAAGAAACATTCAAAGTGATCTTTACAGACGGTCTGAATCAGACAGAGGATGTGGAAATCACCAATCAGGAATCGGTTTATGTGATTCCATCCAGTGCAGTATACAACAATCCGGAAGAGGCAGCAGAGGCAGCTGGAGCAGCCGGTGCAGGCGACAATGATACGACGCCAAATGCAGATGCAGATTGTGCATTTGCATACGATGGATATGGTGCGGCGGTGCCATATGTGACATATGAAGCAGAGGCAGCCCAGACTAATGCAGAAGTATTGCCATTTGATACCACATATGTGAAGGCAATCCAGTCAGAAGCATCACAACGTCAGGCGGTGAAACTGAATCAGACAGGAGACTATGTGACATTTACACTGACAGAGGATACCAATGCTTTGGTACTGCGTTATTCTATGCCGGATAGTGCAGACGGCGCAGGATTGGATGATACGTTGAGTTTGTATGTCAATGGCAGCAAGGTACGGGATTTGAATGTGACATCCCGACATGCGTGGATCTACGGCAGTTATCCTTATACCAATCAGGTATCTCAGGGAGAACCCCACCGATATTTCGATGAGACACGTTTGCTGCTTGATACAGTATTGCGGGCAGGTACTACGGTTACTTTACAGAAGGATGCATCTGATACAGCAGATTTTTATGTAATTGACTTTATAGAAGGTGAATTGGCAGGTGCGCCGCTGACACAGCCGGAAAACAGCTTGTCGGTGACAGAGTTTGGAGCAGTTCCAAATGATGGAACAGATGATCGCGCCGCATTTGATGCATGTATTGCAGCTGCCAAAGAACAGGGCAAGGAAGTGTGGATTCCGGCCGGAACATTTGATCTGACAGAAAAAGTGCCATTTGAACTGACAGATGTGATCATTCGCGGTGCAGGTATGTGGTATACCAATTTGAATGGGGCGGGTGTTTCCTTCCATTATACAGGTACCTGTAAGTTCTATGATTTTGCTATGAACGGGGTAGCTACTGTCCGTGATGACAGCGGAGATCTGGCAGCATTTGAAGGAAGCGGCAAGAACAATGCAGTGACCATTCAGAATATTTGGGTAGAGCATACAAAAGTAGGTGTATGGAGTTACAATTCCACCAATCTGGTGGTACAGGGATGCCGTATCCGCAATACATATGCAGATGGCATCAACCTTTGCTCTGGTACACACAATGCGCTGATTCGCAATAATAATCTTCGCAACAATGGAGATGACTGTATTGCCATCTGGCCATGGCTGGCAGATTGTACAGACAACACCATTGCACACAATACCGTTCAGTTCCCAACACTGGCCAACGGAATCGCCATCTATGGCGGTTCTGGAAATACAGCAGAATATAACCGCAGTGTGGATATGGTCAATCATGGTGCAGGTATCTGTGTTGGTTCTGAGTTTGCAACCAAGAAGGGATTTACCGGCACTACAACTGTTAGAAATAATTTGGTAGAAAGAAGCGGATCCTATCATACAGGTTCCCAGTATGAGTTAGGTGCCATCTGGTTTTGGTCTTCCAGCACACCAATGGATGCAGAATTTATCGTAACAGATAACGTATTGCAGGATTGCTGTTATTCCGGTGTATTATTTGAGAGCCGCAATACATTGGATCGCATCACCATGACCCGCAATAAGATCAATGGATGTACCAATGCCATTGCAGTCAGAGGCACTGCATCCGGAAGTGCTTATGTAGGCGGTTTGGAAGTGGAAAATATGACCGGAGAGCTGGTGTATAATCCAAATGAGAACTTCCTTATCAACTGGATCGAAACAGAAGAGCCTTCTTCTGAAGGAGAAAACACTCCGTCTCAAGAAGATGAGACACCGACAGAAACGCCAAAGAATGAGACTGATCTGTCAGATGGAGAGGCAGCGGAAACAGGGGAGCCTGACAATTATATGGTCTATCTGTCTGTGTTGCTGTTAGCTGGAATGGGCGCAGGTGCCACACAGTGGAAGAGACGAAGAGGATAAAGAAAAAGGTCATATTTGATATGTCAATCAGATGATCAAGTCGCCGCAGGCTGTGCAGACAGCACTGCGGCGATGTTTGTGTCAGAAACATGCTGTAACAAGTTAGTTCGGGATATGGAACTTCATACAATGATCGGCTGCATGCTGTGACAAGTCATTGAGTTGTTTGTGCCGGATGCATCACATTATCTTTTCTGGAATGTAGCACACTCTGTTCTTTCTGTGGTGTGTGCAGATGGTCCGTGGATGTCGATTCGATCGGCGTGACAGACCAGATCCTGATTGTAAATGCAGTTGGCTGCATCACAGCGAACTTCCAGATGCCGATCCGGGTGTTCTTCTACATTGCAAAAGGCGCCATCCCGGCGTTCGTCGAAACTGCCGCAGCAGGTTTCCTCCTGTACATCTGCATCGGATCCTTCTACCTGAATCCGGCCTTTACAGCAGTAGTTGTCGGCATTGTGAATACAATGTTTTGCAGTACATTTTAATTCAGTCATAATAACCTCCATATCTGAAGCGTTTTTGGTGTCACTGTAGTATAAATGCATTGAAACGCTTCGGCAAAACTCGTCTATATTTCAGAACTCTGGATTACAAAATCAGTATGAGCCAATAAGGAACGTTTTATACACATTTCTTTGAAAATAATACTTGCAATCGGTGTAGAAATATGGTATAAATGTAATGTTGTGAAAAAAGAGATGGTCCGCTGGTACGTAAGAGTTATCACTACAGGAGTGATAGAATCAGTATTAAGAACATCCAGATATGAAGGAGGCAATCACAATGAACGAGATTATTAAGAGTATTGAAGCTGCTCAGCTGAAGGAAAATGTAGACCAGTTTAACGTAGGTGATACTGTAAAGGTTTACGCAAAGATCAAAGAAGGTAACCGTGAGAGAATTCAGGTTTTCGAGGGTACTGTATTAAAGAGACAGAACGGCGGCGTTCGTGAGACTTTCACAGTAAGAAAGACTTCTAACGGTGTTGGCGTAGAAAAGACCTGGCCAGTACATTCTCCACATGTAGAGAAGATTGAAGTTGTACGCAGAGGTAAGGTAAGACGTGCGAAGCTGAACTACTTAAGACAGAGAGTAGGTAAGGCTGCTAAGGTTAAGGAAGTAATCAAATAAGAATCGTATTCGAAAAGAATTCCTTATAAAAGAGAAGTGCAGGTATGGCGAGATGCTGTACCTGCACTTTTTACGTCATAGGGAAAGTCTATGACGCAAAAACTCCTTGTATATGAAGCATATACGATTCAAAAATAAGTTTAAATGTAACATGGCATTATAAAAGTTTTACATAAAAACAATTGACATAAAAATTGATAATACAGTAAAATAGAATCATCCAAGCAACCTTGCAATAGTCGGCCGGATTGCAAGGGGAGCAAATCTGATATGACCTGTGTTTGTTCTCTGATTGAGAGATTGTTGTTTGAAAATTCGTGGAAGTATGGTAGAATATCCCTATGCAGTAAGAGACTGTCATATAGAAAATAAAGAAACAGGAGAGAATGCAATGGGTGTAACCGTAACAGAAACAATTCAATATATAGGTGTCAATGACCATCAGATCGACTTATTTGAGGGGCAGTATGACGTGCCAAATGGCATGGCATATAATTCGTATGTGATTCTGGATGAAAAGATTGCTGTGATGGATACTGTTGACGGCGCATTTACAAAAGAATGGCTGGCAAACTTACAGGGGGCATTATCAGGCAGAACACCGGATTATCTGGTGGTACAGCATATGGAGCCCGATCATTCTGCCGGAATTGCATTGGCCATGGAGACTTATCCGGATATGCAGATCGTAGCCACTGCAAAGGCATTTACCATGATGAAGCAGTTCTTTGGCACAGATTTTGCAGGACGACAAATCGTGGCAAAAGAGGGCACCACATTGGAACTGGGCAGCCATGTACTGACTTTTATTATGGCACCGATGGTACACTGGCCGGAAGTCATGATGACTTATGATGCAAAGGACAAGGTGCTGTTTTCCGCAGATGGATTTGGAAAATTTGGCG
>ONWL01000330.1 GCA_900321525.1 uncultured Eubacteriales bacterium | reverse complement strand
GGTTGCGCAGTCCATGTGCCTTTCTGAATTCCTTAAGGTTGACGCGCTTATCTCCCTTGACCGTAATCAAGTAATAGTTCCGTTTCTTATCGTCCCGGACAAAAAGGTTCTTTGCATCACTGTCAGGGTACGGGAGCTCAATCTCGTCCAGCTCTTCCATGTTAAACACGGCTGCGTGTTCCGTCACCTCGTAAGAGATGCCCTTGTTTGTCAGGTAATCGTAGGTCTCCGGTTTTGTCATCCCTGTCATTCCCTTCCAAAAAATCCAGATCATTTTGTGTGATGCGGTTCACCTCATCAAAATCTGCATGAGTCCAGCCAGAACAGCTGCAAGGATTGGATACCCGACCAGTGTTCCTGCCCATTTCTTCAACAATGTCTTTCCATTAATATATGGCATCAGGTCCTCTGTACCTTGAATGATCCAGGCTTTTGTATGGCCTACCCACCACCAATCAATGAAGATGCGGTCAAACAGACCTGCGATCATCAGGATGACAAGCATCTGCCAAAACCCATTCCGGAAGTCAGAGACACCGTTGATTCCATAGACCATGTATGGCACCAGTATCAGCATTGGCACAAACAGTGCAGTCACAGTGATGGCCGAAATTTTCTTTATTCTGTCCCTGGTTGTCAATCCAAGTGCTACAACACGGTCTTTTACTTCCTGTTCGTAAAAGACCACTAGTCCAACCGGGCCATTTGCGATGCCGATCACACAGATGATGAGCAGCACAAAGCACATCACAATCCCTTCAATAACCAATAACATCTCTGATTTCTCCTCTATATCTTCTTTTTATTATTAGGCAGATGCACTTCCTCAGTATTGACAAGCCATTTTTTCAGAATCACTGGAAATACAGCCTGAATGTCATATCTTTCCTTCACACCCATGTATTCCTTAAGCCTTCTCCCTTCCAGCCTGAGAATATTGTCCCAACTCCCCACACACTCATTCAGCAAGTCTTGCGCAGCAGCTGTTTTTGCCTGCCCCTCCGGCATTTTCATATAGGCGCTGGACATACGCTTGAATCTTCGTATCTTTTTCTGCTCTGTAGTTTCATCTTCATAATCGTAACAAGGGCGTCCTTCTAAAGCGCAGTACCATGCGTTGGCGTCTGAAAGAAGGACATTCTTCTCCGGAATCTCTAATGTAAGCAGCAATGTGCGACTCTGATTCATGTTCCATCCCAACCCAGACTCGCCTACTGTATCAAAACAGTACCGCTTCGGATCCGGTTTTCGGTTTTTCCCACCCGTCAGATACCATCCCCAAAATGGTAATATCGGGAGCTTTCTTCCCTTTTCATCAATATAGTCGCCATCGTCATCCGTCGGGGTTTCCAACCCTTCGCCATATACAGCCTTCAGCCATACGCCGGTTTTTACCCTTCGCCATATACACCCTTCAGCCATACGCCGGTTTTTTGGGAAAGCTTCCGTGCCATCCACATATATGCTTCGAAAAGCTGACCGTTTCTGCCGTTTTGTGTATGGCGATACAAATTCGTCTCTGTAAATTCAACAGTGGCAATACCGTCGGCTTTGATCTTAGCCACAAGATTGTCAGACTGATAGGAGTAAATGATCATTTTATGCAGCATTCCTTCTAATGTGTTTTTTACAGATTCCTTCCGCAACAGTTCTTAATCATCTCTTGATCTTCTCCATCGGCCTCCCCTTTGCCAGCTCATCGACAAGCTTGTCGAGCTGTCTGACCTTTTTCATCGCCGAGTCCTCGATTGTCTCCACCTGCACGCCGCAGATCTTCCCTGTAATATACTCAGAGCGGGGGTTCCATGAAGGCGCCCCCGCTATAAACTCACCATATGTTTTTCCGTTCAGATTGTCCAGATCAGAATATCCCGTAAGCCAGCGCGTGATCTCATCCACTTCTGCCTTTGTTCTTCCTTTTTTCTCTGCCTTATTGACCAAGGCTTCATAAATCCTGGAGAACGGCATGTCGAATATACTTGTTCTTGGCATTGGGGCTTCCTAATGCATTATAGCTATACTATGATTACGCCTTAAGATATCTCTCT
>ONWL01000054.1 GCA_900321525.1 uncultured Eubacteriales bacterium | reverse complement strand
GATTAACGCATACGACTGAAACAAATAATTAATTGTATTGCGACGAAGCATCATTGCCCGCTTTCCATCTATTTTAGGAAGTCTTCTCCCTTCAATCTGAATGGTACCACTGTCTGGAGATTCTAACAGACCTATCATATTGAGCAATGTGGATTTCCCGCACCCACTGGGGCCTACAATTGCAACAAATTCGCCTTCTTCCACATCCAAATGAAAATTGTCAAAAATTTTTCGTTTTCCAAATGTTTTTGTTACGTTCCGAATTTCAACTGCTTTTGTCATCCATCATTCCTCCTTAAACGCCATTCGTACATTGCTAATCTCATTTTTTGTCATATATGTTTTAAAAATAATCAATTGCACAAATGCCAACAACAATATTGCGACACATCCAAACTTGGATTGCGCCCGCAACATCACTACCATTTCCGCAATCACAACGGCACATAATAGCACGATAGGTTTCAAATACATATCCAGAAATCCATATCCCAAAAACTTCTGTACATTCAATTTTTCCTGATTCGCAATACGAAATATTGCAGCCAATGCCATTAATATGCCTATTAGTATCACAGTCAAAATCAAAAATACCACCCCAAACCATGCAATTGTCTGCATCAATTCCTTTTGAAGCCCATCTATATATTGTTGAACATCCGTAAAAATCAAATGATTATCTTCCAGATGAAATTGCGCTAACAATTTACTATCCAAATATTTTTCCGCAATATCTTTATTCTGAAATTTAAGATAACCATCCAGCCCAATCGCCCGTAAGCTCTCTGATTCAAAATATGTCATATTTTCCGGTGTACAAAGGTATATCACAGGCATGGTACATACACTTTCTTCCGCTGTACTTGTAACCCATGTAAAAAAAGTGTCACGATTCGAATACTCCACAAATTGTATTTCCCGATTTACATTAAAAACAGTTTCTATATCTCCTTCCCGAATTCCTCTCGTTGAAGATTCTGTAAGCCATGACTTCATTGTTGTCTTCTCTTGTTCTGTCATTCCAGAAGGAATCAAGTATACTCTTGTTCCACGCTCTGCTGCCTGCAACACTTCTACATCCACATTCAGTCCCAATTGTTCCAAATATGATTGTGAACATGTAAAATACCAAAATTCATGTTCTGGAATAGTATCATAAGTTTGATTTATTTTCCAAAACGCAAGTATTTCATTGTTGTAGCAAGTTGTTTTAATTAAATATACGCCTTTTTCCTGATGAATTTCCCGATACCAATCAAACAGGTTCTGGTCTAGCTCATTTGACATTCCTGAAAAGGAACTTGCATCCTCTCCCACAGAGATATTGTTTAAAATCTGATAATCTGATACCACATTCCAACTGTCTGATAACTTTGCATTTTCAGAAATTGTCTGGACAGGACCATCTACGTAAAGCCCACAAAAAACAATTCCAATGCTGACTCCTATATAAGCAGCAATTCCCAGAAAATACAATATTTTTTTAGGAAATCGCCCCCGAATAGCAGCCAATGGACGAATCGACATCTGGATTACTACAGAAATTCCAATCTCTACTGCAATCAAAATCAAATTCCATACTGCGTATGAAAAGAAATAACTCATATACCGAAAAGAAATCGCAGTCAATCCTGACCAGATCACACCAATCATTGTTAAAATGGGTACTGCAGTCACCGCATACCATAGAAAGCAATGGAACAATTCATAACAAAATGCCCCACTGGACCAGCCTAATAGTGCCAGTTTTCCTCCTTTATCCAAGTTTTGCAGTGTCACAATAATAAAAAATACTATATTCAACAGCACTTGTGCCAAAACAAATACCAGAAGAATTGTCATTTTAAGACCATTATCAAATTCTTCCCCTCTCATGGCTTTTGACAAGCTTTTTTCCGACACTTGACACAGTTCTGCCAAATCTGTTAGAATCTTTTGCCGTTCTGTTTCATCTACCCCAACAAGTGTATACTCACCTTGTACCGTTCCGCTTTCTGCAACCAATTCTGTTAATTTTTTTAATACAGTTTGTTCCCCAAAACGAATCCTTGGAATATCCCCTAAACAATATACACTTCCTTTTTCTATACCAAGAGTCGCTTCTTCTACTTCTGATTGTAAAAGTGCCTGCAACATTTCCCTGTTTAACACATTTTTTCCATAGAAGTAAAACGATACCTCATTATTTTCCACATCACCATATACGCCAAATGTATATCCTGAAAATGAGCCATCATCCATCAATGATGTATCACGCCGTATCATCCATAAATGATTTGAGTCTGCCTCTTGATACAAATATTGCATCACTGCATTCTCTGTTTCTTCCGGCATTCCCTCCAAGTACACAGTCATGGCATTTTCTGTTTTTCCATATTCTTTCCACTGTTCCTGGTATGCATTATTCAGCATAAAGATCGCAACCAAGGCCAGCAAAATGCCCTGCATTGCGATCAATACACCCCCAAGATAACGCAAAGTACCAACAAGCGATACTTTCTTCATCGTCATCCCCCATTCACATTATCTGCAATTCCAATATGCCGTTGCAGTTTTAGTTCCTACATACTGCTGTGCATGTGCTTTTTCACCTGCCTTCTTCCAACCTGAAAATGTTGTATTGGCTGTAGCAGAGTGCTCATACACACCTGATTGTACATCTGAATAGCTAAATACGCCCCAGCTCCGTCCGTAATCCCAACTTACAGCACTCCCATTATAATACACAGTCTGTGCCATTGCCGGAACTGCACCCAATATTGCCAAAGATAATGTTGCTGCTAATGTAATTACTTTCTTTTTCATTTAAATTAATCCCCCTTTTTACTTTTCCCATGAATCATTTCCAAACACATTGCCAGTGCCACACAACACTGACCAGCCAAAACACCTTCAAAGCATTTTCTAAAACCACTGATTTCCAAAACCACCAACAGGACACACTCCCCAAGCCATACAAGCAGTGCCCGTTTTCGATATACTATGTATTCTACCTCGTCTAATGGCTTGTTTCTGTTTTCAACAGGTGCCAACAAAACAATGGTCAGTCCCACGACCGCCCAAACCCCCAGCATTACAGCAAGTGGTATCGTGGTATACTTTATTGTCAAAATTGTCAACAGTGTCACAGTGGTGGTAAACAGATAGCATGCCAACACAGTATGGGCATGATAGCCCCCTGCATATTTTCGCAATGCTGCAAATGAAGCCGCAAAACAGACCGTCGCCCAAATTTCATGAAAATAGATTGCCAGTGCCAAAATTGTAAGTGTATCCACCAGATTCATCACCAACTGAAACACCCCATATTCATATACTTCCCAATCCGTTTCTGCTATCACCTTTTTTTCCACAAGCCATTGTGTGATATGCTTTGAAAGTACACCTAACATTAGAACTTTCTAAGCTTCTTAATCTGCTTTGTTTCTTTTGGCTGATAAAAATACAGTGTACATGTAAAATTTGCAGACTTCACTGCAGTATTCTTTGCTACTTTAGCCACTACATCCGCTACAAAGTTTTTCTTCATCGCTTTTTCCTCCTTTCTTGTTTGTAGTTTTACTATATAATATTTTCTTGTTGTGTGCCGCAACATGTAAAAAACAATATAGATTTTTGTAAAAAAATAAAGTTTACTCCCAAACATCTCCTTTGCTTTGAAGTAAACTTATATTTCCAAATATTACAAATACATCATGATATCTGCTGTAAACAGGTTTCCATCGATTGTCATTTCTGTGATTCCATGATATTTTTCCACTGTATCTTTTATGCTCTTTATTCCAATTCCATGCATAGAAGTATTCTTTTTCCGCGTCAAATAGGTTCCTTTCCGTGTAATGAGCGTTCGATCAAATGTATTCTGAATATGAATCAGCACACACCCGTCTTCATAACACAACACCAATTCAATACGCTTTTCCCCCTGTACATATTCATTTGCTTCTATTGCATTGTCCAACAGATTTCCAAGAATCACCACCATATCATCTTCGTCTATTTCTATGTCTTTTGGAAGGACGATACATGCAGCCACCGCAATCTCTTTTTTCTTTGCCATGTCCAACTTACTGTTCATGACACTGTCCACCACAATGTTCCCAGTGTTACTGTATATCTGGATCTGTGCTGCCTTCTCCCTTACATCTGAAAGGTATTTTCGCAATTCTTCCCATTGTTCCTGATCTGCCAGCTGATTCATCACCTGTATCCGATTTTTCCAATCATGCTGAAACTGTCGTGTTGTCTCCTGATTTTGCTGAATGAGTTCCGCTTCACGATGATAATATTCTTTTTCTTTCTGTACCAGTTCTGCCTGGGTTCGCTCTATAAATATATTGGCCAGGCAATCATATAGATAAATTAACAAATAAATGGTGATTTCTGCTCCCAAAAGAGACATAGACTCTAGAATCTTACTCGTACTCCCCTGCCAGCAGATGATCAGCAGTTCCCCTAATGTGGTGAGAATCACAATGCTTTGAAAAATCCATATTTTGGGGGATAACCGGATTGCCTTATTCTTTTTGTTCCATTGTCCCGCACAAACCACAATGATCCAAAAAACAATACGGCTCAAAAATAATGCAATGCTTTTTTCATTTGCAGCCTTTGCAAACAACCCAAAGTTTTTATTTCCAATTAAAAGCGCAACAAGTGTTTCTGATAATGCAAGAATCAGATTGACACCAATCGCCACCATTATCTTTTTATACATTGTAGCTCGATAACAACAGGCCAATAAAAAAATAGTAGACAAACTGACCATAAAATTGATCCATACATAAGGCACATAATAATCTACCAGCAGGGTCAACACTAATTTTACACAAAACGCAATTTTTTCCATTCGTTTATCAATGACTTTACCATTGAAAATGATATCAAAAAAACGCAGCATAATATAAATTTCAAATACATTTACAGTCAGTTTATTACAAATATCCAAAGCTGCATCCATTTAGATTTCCTCCTTCTTTAATTCATGAAATTGTTTTCGTATTGCGGTTCTTCTTGACTGGCTGATTGGAATACTCACTCCATTGCACAAAGTTACCTGGTCATATTCCATTTTTTTGATAAAGTGATAGTTGATAATATAGGATTTATGTACGTACAAAAAACGTTTGCCCTTTACACTGCTATAAATTTGTTCTAATGTTCCATAAAATTCAGCTTCTTCATTATTTTTATGAAGGGTTACTTTTCTGCCACGACTGGAAAAATAGAGAATATCTGACAAGGCCACCTGAAATACATCTTTTCCAACCTTGTATTGAAAATTCTCCTGCCTCTGGTGATTCAACAACAGATATTTATCCACCACTCTTCTAATATCTTTCTTCTCCACGGGCTTCACCAGAAAATTAATGGGTCGGTACTCAAATAACTCCATTGCATATCCTGTTTTCCCAGAAACATATGCAATCTGCACATTTTCGTCTCCAACTTCCTCCCGAATATACTTTCCAATCTCTACTCCATTCATTCCAGCATATTCAATGTCCAAAAAAATTAAGTCAAATTTGCCCTTGTCAAAACTTCTACAAAATTCCTCGCCACTGCTATAGCATTCCACTTCTGCTTCTATGGCATACTCATCTAATATTGTTTGCAAAAACTCTTCCATCATAAACTGGATCTTATATTCATCATCACAAACTGCTATCTTCAACTGCATGCACGTTCCTCCCCAGGTGCCTTTGTTCTTTCTGTATATTCCTTGTTATGAGATATTTCATTTTTACTACATATATATTTTATCTTAAAAAATCATAATCATTTCAAATCTTTACGCATCATGACCCTCTGAACAGTTACAAAGTTTCCTTTCGCTCTGTATTATAGCATAGGTTGGACAAATGTGGGGAATCAATTTTTTCTGTTATGAAAATATATTTGCTTCATTTCCATAAAAGATCCTACCAAATATCTTTGTAACATTTTGTTACTCTTTTATCATAGACCGGAAGCATTACCGCAAGATTATAAATACAGGTTGTACTGACGGCCGTATGTACCTCTGACAAATCAGATGTCCAACGATGTAATGATACATCGAATGGAGATTTGTGTATCAACTTTGCTGAGATTGCCAAACTGCTGTATGTGCAAAAAAATTCCTGTGACAGAACGAATCTGTTACAGGAATTTTCTTTTTGTGCTTATATTTTTATAGTCATTTTCAATCCGCACACAAATCTTCTGCATGAATTCCAAACACTTCAAGCTTTGCCCGAACCACTCTCAACTGATTTTCAAGTTCTTTCTCCTTGTCTTTTGCCCTCTTGATTCTTTGCAACTCCATGTAAACATCAATCAAATTGACTACCAATTGTTGTTCTGTCATTCCTTCTTCCTCGTTCTTTCTCATTTTTTCTCCTTCCTGGTCGTTCCTTTGAACAACTCATTTCAATTTTGCAAACCGATCGTAACTGATATGTAATGACCTCTTGTCAAGTACAAATTAACAGAAATCACCACAAATTTTATTTAATTGTCTGAAGGCACCCGGAAAGAGCCTCGGAGTATCAGTTCCCGGCATTGGCCACTCTGATATACGTGGATTGGTTACCTACAGGTCAATGGTCCGCCGTGAGCCCTACCGTCTGTTCGCGTGGATCGCGGGTTGCCCCGTGCCGACATAGTTACGTCGTAGATGGCTCGAACCTTGAAATGGCCGAAGCCCTTTCAGGATGCCTTCAGTTGTTGCTTAGTGTATGTGGACAGTCGCAAGCGGCGCAAGCCGCCTTTCGACTGCTTGATTACCCCCTATAACGGCGGGATGATGATGTCAAGGCTGCGTAGCACCGCCGACGGCGGCCTGGTCTTGATATCGGCAGCACGGTGTTATATCCATATCAGGCGATATGATCAGTCATCATGCCCCACATGAAACAGGCAAGCTCACGCGCAATCGCTGTTTTAGCTACATTGTGTTTCTTACTTTTCCCAAGAACCATTTTGTAGTATCGGCGTCTTAAGCGTTCATTTGCTTTATCTGCATATGCGATAACCTGTGGCGAATTACCGGCTTGACGTGATTTCAGTTCCTTGGATTTGAATCCTATCTGACCACGGGCATAGCATTGGGAAGCTTCTGTAAGGAGCATACGGACATGGCGATTTCCGGCTTTGGTAATGCCAAGTCTTGTCTGTCCATCACCGCTGGAATCCTCACCCGGTACAAGTCCCAGGTAGGAAGCAAATTTCTGCGCAGAAGCAAAACGTTGAAAATCGCCAACCTCAACCAGAACAGATCATGCGGTGTGAGTCTTGATACCGATGAAACAACAGAGTTTCTTAACCGATTCTCTGTATTCATCCTTGGAGGCAAGCTCCTCAATGCGTTTATCCAGCCGTTCAAGCTTATCGCTAAGGGTAGTATAGGTCAGCAGATATTCGTCGAGGATTTCCTTGTAAAGCGCCTCCGGATTTAATGACTTAAGCCATTTGATGTGTGCTGCTGTCCAGTGACTGTTTCCATCATAGCGATAGTTGTGGCGAAGACAAAATGCCAGAATCTGCTGCTTGACCTTTTTCAGTGCCAGTTTATGATCATCCCTCATACGGAGGAATTCTTTTGTTTCCTCGTCCGTTGCTGTAGGGATATGAACCGGACTGTAATTATGCTGTGCCAGACATTTGGCAATGATTTCAGCATCACGCCGATCAGTCTTAATTCTTCTTTTGCTACGCTGCTCAAGCATCGTAGTTGGAGCAAGTATCACACAGTTAACATGATGTTCTGTTAATTGATGATATAAAGTATAACCCAGGCAACCAGCCTCATAACCGCATATGAAGTTAGCATCGTTTCCGTAAACGGTACGAAGAAACTCCAGATACTTCAGAACATTTTTGTAATCAGCTTCTGTTCTCTGGAAGTGAGAACCTTTCTCTGCGTCGATTGTGTACGCACAAAGTGTAAAACTTTCTTTATGTACATCCATTCCTACGAAAACTGTGTTATAATTCATTTGATGACCTCCCTTTGTATGCGGTAATCCCTGCTACCATTTGTCTTGATCCGACTTATAGTATACAGGTAAATCCACGAACCTACAATGTGGAGGTCATTACATATTGTCTGTT
>ONWL01000030.1 GCA_900321525.1 uncultured Eubacteriales bacterium | reverse complement strand
CGATTTTGATCATTTTGACCAGCCATACAGAATTCAGTATGGATGGGTACCTGGTAGAGGCGTTTCGATATATTGATAAGTCACGCTTGCGGGAGAAGCTGCCGGAGGCATTGCGGTCTGCTGACAAAAAGCTGACAGACCATCAGTTCATTGGAATTGAGATTCAGGGAAAGGGAGCCTTTTCCATACGGACAGATCGAATTGTGTATGTGGATATCAAAAATCGAAATCTGGTGATTCATACGGAAAAGAATGAGTATCGCTGTGTGGGAACACTGCGTGAGATGGAAGAAAAATTACGACCCTATCATTTTATTCGCTGTCACCATTCCTGTATTGTGAATCTGGATCATATTGATAACATCAAACGATTGATGTATGGAGAGATTACATTAGATGGTGGTATAGTGGTGGAGGTCAGTGAACGGAAAAGAAGTGCTTTGAGAAGAGAATATATTACTCGGATCAACGAGATTGCCAATGCGTAAAAATAGAAGAATATGGAGAAAAAGACCGCAGTTACGCAGAAAAAACTGCACTTATGCAGAAACGATTGAAATAGGATGGAAAGTTTTGTATACTGCCTCGTGTAAGCATTATTCATAGGAAGCTTAGTTGACTGTCTGTTTTTTCTCCTTCTATAATGTTTTTTCAGACAGTGATATGAAACCTCCCGGTTGTGTGGGCAGAAGGCACATCCGGGAGGTTTTCTGTATGTAAAAAGTGAAACACCAAATAGAAGAAGTTAGATTGGATTTTCTTTTTCCTTGACAGTATTGGGTTGGAATGGTATTATTACAAATAATGCGCTCAGTGGCTTGACCACTGGTCATATACTATATTTGATACAGGAGTGGAAATACTTTGGACTCAGGAGACGTCATACAGCTTATCGTCGTGGTTGTGTTGCTTTTGTTATCAGCATTCTTTTCTTCTGCGGAGACCGCATTGACAGCATGTAATAAGATTCGGATTCAGTCTATGGCAGAGGATGGGGATAAGCGTGCCCTTCGGTTGGAGCACATTTTTGCAAATCAGGAGAAGATGCTTTGTGCCATTTTGATTGGAAACAATGTGGTGAATTTGTCTGCTTCTTCTCTGGCTACTATTTTGGCAACGAGAGTGTTTGGCAATACAGGTGCCGGGATTGCGACCGGTGTTTTGACGGTTGCAGTGTTGATTTTTGGTGAGATCACACCGAAGACATTGGCAACGAAATATGCGGAACCGATTGCGCTGACCTATTCTGGAATGATACAGATGCTCATTGCAGTCTGTACACCATTGATTTTCATTGTGAACACATTGTCCAGAGGACTGCTGTTTTTGCTTCGTGTGGATATGAACCAGAAGCCCCAGACCATTACGGAAAGTGAATTTCTGACCATAGTGGATGTGAGCCATGAAGAGGGGGTCATTGAAAGTGAAGAACGGCAGATGATCGCCAATGTGGTGGATTTTGGGGATTCCCAGGCAAAAGATGTGATGATCCCCAAGGTGGATGTGGTATTTGCTCAGGTGGATATGGACTATGAGGAACTGATTGGCATTTTTCAGGAAAATTATTACACCAGACTGCCCGTATATGAGGATACCACGGACAATGTGATTGGTATTTTGAATATGAAGGATCTGCTTTTGTATCAACATGGCACTCCCTTTTCACTGCGGGAATATATGAGAGAGCCGGAGTTTACATACGAGCATAAGAATACATCAGAACTACTAGATGAGATGCGGGAACACAAGACCACCATGATGATCGTACTGGATGAGTATGGTGCCACTGCCGGAATGCTTACATTAGAAGACCTGTTAGAGGAGATCGTAGGGGAGATTCGAGATGAGTATGACGGAGATGAGGAGGAGCGGATTCAGCTGGTAGGAGACGGAGAATACCTGATTGAAGGTAGCATCCAGTTAGATGATCTGAATGATGAGTTGGATTTGGGCTTAGAATCAGAGGAATACGATTCTCTGGGCGGTTATATGATAGAGAAACTGGATCATCTGCCGGAAGAAGGAGAGCAGGTGGAGACAGACACACTGACCCTGACCGTAGCGCAGGTGGTGAAGAACCGGATTGAAAAGGTACGGCTGCAAATGAAACTTTTTTGAAATAAAATCAAAAAATCCTTTTCATTTACAACCGGAGTGTGTTATAATAAATCAGTATGTATAGACTGTCGGCAGAAAGTGCCGCAGGATGTAAGGAAAACAGGTGCTGCAGTGGCTGCAGCAGAATGGAGGAACGTAATGAAGAACCTGAAGCGTGTGAAGACTCTTACAACAAAGAAGTTAGCAGATACCATGAAGAAGGGTGGATGCGGTGAGTGCCAGACATCCTGTCAGTCTGCTTGTAAGACATCTTGTACAGTTGGTAACCAGAGCTGTGAAAATCACTGATTCTATGAGCAGCCGGTGAATGGATAGGGCTGTGCGAAATAGAAAACAGGCAGAGGCACATTCCTTTGCATAACTGTACGGATACCTTAGTCAGAGGGCGGCAGACACATGGATTGTCTTCCGTCTTTGGAGTAAGGTATTTTTTATGATAAGAGATAAATAGGAGAAGTGTGTAGTGGTACATCAGTTTAAAAGCAATGGATATGATATTGTCATGGATGTGAATTCCGGTTCTGTCCATGTGGTCGATGACACAATTTATGACGTAATACCACTGTTTGAGGAATACGACAGAGAGCAGATTATCACACAGCTGTCTGACCGATATGACCGTGAGGACATTGCGGAAGCATGGGACACTGTGGAGGCGTTGAAGGAAGATGGCGTTCTGTTTACAGAGGACACCTACCGGGCATATGCCAGCGATGTATTTAAGAAGAGAAAGACTGTAGTGAAGGCATTGTGTATGCACATTGCCCATGACTGTAATCTGGCATGTCGGTATTGTTTTGCCGGAGAAGGGGAGTATCATGGCCGGAGAGCTTTGATGGATCTGGAAACTGGCAAGAAAGCACTGGATTTTCTGGTGGCCAATTCTGGTAACCGTACCAATCTGGAAGTGGACTTCTTTGGCGGAGAACCGCTGATGAACTGGGATGTGGTAAAGCAGTTGGTTGAATATGGGCGTTCCATCGAGGAACCCAACCATAAGAAGTTTCGTTTTACCCTGACTACCAATGGTATGCTGTTGAACGACGAGGTGCTGGAGTTCTGTAATAGAGAGATGTCAAATGTGGTACTTAGCCTGGATGGGCGAAAAGAAGTCAATGATAAAATGCGTCCCACCAGAAATGGTAAGGGCAGTTATGACATTATTGTGCCTAAGTTCAAAAAGTTTGTAGAGGGCAGAGGTGATCGTAGCTATTATATCAGAGGTACCTTTACAAGAGAGAATTTGGACTTTGCAGATGATGTGCTCCACTATGCGGATCTGGGATTTCAGAATCTTTCTATGGAACCGGTAGTCAGTTCTCCGGAGGAGCCCTATTCCATCCGGGAAGAGGATGTGGAGCAGATTTGCGCAGAGTATGACCGTCTGGCGGCAGAGTATGTGAAGCGGGCGAAGGAAGGCAGAGGCTTTACTTTCTTCCATTTTATGATCGATTTAGAACAGGGTCCCTGTGTGGCGAAGCGCATCAGTGGCTGTGGGTCCGGTACGGAATATCTGGCAGTGACGCCATGGGGTGATCTGT
The DNA here is from genome assembly GCA_900321525.1 of uncultured Eubacteriales bacterium. Classification (GTDB taxonomy): domain Bacteria; phylum Bacillota; class Clostridia; order Lachnospirales; family Lachnospiraceae; genus UBA2942. The sequence goes on along the minus strand of ONWL01000030.1, from coordinate 6,791 downwards.
ATCCTTGTCATCAGTTTGTGGGACAGGAAGAGTTCCTTCTTGGCAACGTGGACGATGGAATTGTGAACACTGCTGTGCAGGATGAGTTTAAACTGTGCAATGTGTATGCCAAGGACAAGTGTCAGCAATGTTTTGCAAAGTTTTATTGCAGCGGTGGCTGTGCGGCCAATTCCTATCAGTTTCATGGAACCATCAACGATGCCTATGACATTGGCTGTGCGTTACAGCGCAAGCGCATCGAATGCGCCATTATGATCAAGGCTGCGTTGTCTGATACAGTTGGGTAGTCAAATTGACAGGCAAGATTGTGACTTTGACGCATTGCTTGCGGAATAAACACACGAGAGCATGAAATGTACTTTTGTGTAAAAAATAAGGAGAGAAAGACATGAAAACAACAAAAAAAGGCGTGATTCGTCTCGTCATTTTTGCGGCATTTCTGGCACTTGTGCTGTATACCGCATTCTGGGGCTTCGGTAAGGACGGAGCAGGTAGTATCTATGATATTACAAAAGGTCTGGATTTGGCAGGTGGTGTGAGCATTACCTATTCTGTTGTAGGGGATGAGGAACCCAGTGCACAGGATCTGAATGATACGGTTTACAGACTGCAAAAGAGAGTAGAGACCTACTCGACAGAGGCTGTGGCTTATGCAGAGGGCAAGGATCGAATTGTAGTAGATATTCCAGGGGCTACAGATGCCAACGCGATTCTGGCGGAGTTGGGAGAACCCGGTACGCTGTACTTCGTGGTGTCCACTGATTACAAGGAACAGTTAGACGGAGCCGGGATTTCTTACAGAGAATATACCGGAAGCAAAGACGGTGCATTTTCTGAATCCAATCCGGGACTGGTGATCATGGATGGTAACATGATCAAGAATGCATCCGGCGGTATGTATGAAAGCCAGAATTCTACCAGCACATATGAGTATGTGGTCGGTCTGACACTGAACTCCGAAGGTCAGAGCATTTTCAGTACTGTGACTTCTCTGCTGGTTGGAGATAAGGGTATCATCTATATCATTTACAATGATGAAGTAGTCAGCGCACCAAGAGTACAGGCTGCCATCACGGGTGACAGCTGCCAGATCGAGGGGATGGAATCTTTAGAGGTAGCCGACCAGCTGGCAAGTACCATCCGTATCGGTGCACTGCCTCTGGAATTAGAGGAGATGCGTTCTACTGTAGTAGGCGCTACATTGGGTACCAATGCAGTGAGAACCAGTTTGATTGCAGCTGCCATTGGATTTGTAATTGTAGTGATTTTGATGTTGGTACTGTATGGTGTTATGGGTATTACAGCCACACTGGCGCTGACCACTTATGTAGGTCTGATCATTGTGATGCTGACCGCATTTGATGTGACACTGACACTGCCTGGTATTGCAGGTATCATCCTGGGTATTGGTATGGCGGTGGACGCCAATGTCATCATTTATGAGCGTATTCGTGAGGAGATCGCACAGGGGAAGACCGTATTGTCTGCCATTAAGACCGGTTTTTCCAAGGCACTGACCGCAATTTTGGATGGTAATATTACAACTCTGATTGCATCTTTTGTGTTGTATTTCATGGGTTCCGGTACAGTAAAGGGTTTCGCACAGACACTGGCTTTGGGTATTGTGGTTTCCATGTTTACTGCACTGGTGATCACCAGATTCGTTATGTATGCACTGTATTATGTAGGATTGAAGTCTGAGAAGCTGTATGCAGGCAGAGCAAAGAAAGAGAAGAAGGTCATCAACTTCTTAAGCAAGAGAAACATCTGTTTTGCAGTATCTTCTCTGGTAATCGTGATTGGTATCGTTACCATGATCATCAGCGGTGTGAAGGGTTACAGCTTAAATTACAGCATTGATTTCGTAGGTGGTACTTCTCTGACTGCTACTTTGCCGGAAGCAAAGACGGTAGAGGAATTAGAGAGTGGCATGACCGTAGATGTAGCGGAGGCTGCAGGTTTGAGCACTTCTGACGTACAGATTTCTCCGGTACAGGGTTCCAATGATGTGATCATCAAGACAAAGGAACTTTCTTTAGAGCAGAGAAATGCGGTATATGAAGTATTGGATGAGTCTTATCAGGTAGATACAGATGCCATTGAGGCACAGAACATCAGCGGAACTGTCAGCTCCGAGATGAGACGGGATGCTGTGGTAGCAGTGATCGTGTCAACCATCTGCATGATGATCTATATTCTGATTCGTTTCAAGGACATTCGTTTTGCAACAGGTGCAGTGGTACCGTTGGTTCACGATGTATTGGTAGTTCTGGCATTCTATGCAGTATTCCGCTGGTCTGTAGGTAATACATTCATTGCCTGCATGCTGACCATCGTAGGTTACTCCATCAATGCGACAATTGTCATCTTTGACCGTATCAGAGAGAATTTACAGGTGATGGCAAAGAGTTCCTTAGAGGACATTGTGAATACATCCATTACCGATACATTAAAGAGAAGTATTTACACTTCCCTGACTACAGCGGTGATGGTCATTGCACTGTACATTCTGGGTGTGACTGCCATCCGTGAGTTTGCACTGCCTCTGATCGTGGGTATTGTATGCGGCGGATATTCTTCTGTATGCATTGCCGGTGCCATCTGGTATGTTTTGAAGACCAAGTTCGCTAAGAAAGAAGCATAAGACGAATAAATAGAAATGGCTATCCAGGAGGCAATCCGGTCAAAGGGGTGCCTTTCTGGATAGTTATGCTATATGGTTTTGACACAGAGCCAGTCAAGGGAAGATCTGGCTGCTCTGCATGTTGTATGACAGAATAGAGGAAACATATGTATCAATTACTGACAACCGATGGACTTGCCAGACGGGGACGGTTAAAAACTGTACATGGCACCATTGAGACACCGGTATTCATGAATGTAGGTACCATTGCTGCCATCAAAGGTGCAGTGGCCACCACGGATCTTCATGATATTGGCACACAGGTAGAATTGTCCAATACCTATCACTTGCATGTGCGCCCCGGTGATCAGGTAGTGAAAAAGCTGGGCGGTCTTCATAAGTTTATGAATTGGGATCGACCGATTCTCACGGATTCCGGTGGATTTCAGGTATTTTCTCTGGCAGGTTTGCGCAAAATTAAAGAAGAAGGTGTGTATTTCCAGTCTCACATTGACGGTCGTCATATTTTCATGGGACCGGAGGAAAGTATGCAGATTCAGTCCAATCTGGCCTCCACCATTGCCATGGCATTTGATGAATGTCCTCCTTCGAAGGCAGAGCGCAGTTACATTCAGGCATCTGTAGAGCGCACCACACGATGGTTGGCACGGTGTAAGACAGAGATGACCCGGCTAAACAGCCTGCCGGATACCATTAATCCCAAGCAGATGCTTTTTGGCATCAACCAGGGTGGCGTAGAGGCGGACATCCGGATCGAGCATGCCAAGCGGATCGTAGATATGGAACTGGAGGGCTATGCGGTGGGTGGTCTGGCAGTGGGAGAATCCCATGAGGAGATGTATTACATTTTGGACGAGACGGTGCCGTATCTGCCTAAGGAGAAACCCATTTATCTGATGGGGGTAGGTACACCGGCAAATATTTTAGAAGCAGTGGACAGAGGCGTGGACTTTTTTGACTGTGTCTATCCATCCAGAAATGGCAGACATGGACATGTGTATACCAATCATGGAAAGTTAAATCTGTTCAATGCAAAGTATGAACTGGATGATCGTCCGATTGAAGAGGGGTGCCAGTGTCCCACCTGCCGCAATTATTCCAGAGCCTATGTGAGACATCTGTTAAAGGCAAAGGAAATGTTGGGGATGCGGCTTTGTGTCCTGCACAATCTGTATTTTTACAACCATATGATGGAAGAAATCAGAGAAGCAATTGACAATCACCGCTATAAGGAGTATAAAAAAAGCAAGCTCACTTCTATGGCAGAAGGAGAGCATGCATAGAAAATGCAGAGGACAGTTCAGGAAATGTGTTTTGGACAATTCCTGTATTGTAAAACGAAGAACAGCGAAACGATGATTTAGGAGGAGTTTGGCATGGCAAATGGATTATTTTTGGCAGCAACTGAAAGCACCGGCGGCTTAGGCGGATTGGGCTGGATCGGTTGGATTGTGTATTTTGTAGTGATCATTGGGATTATGTACCTGATCATGGTTCGTCCGCAGAGGAAGCAGCAGAAGGAGCATGATGAGTTACTTGCATCTGTATCCATCAATGATTATGTAGTGACCACTTCCGGTTTTTATGGACAAGTCATCGACATTACAGAGGATATGGTGATTGTAGAATTTGGAAATAATAAAAACTGTAGAATTCCCATGAAGAAGTCTGCTATCACAGAGGTGGAGAAGAGTTCAGCAGAATAAAATGACCGGATTCCGGTACAGAACAAACAGGAGGATAATGATGAAGTTTCATATTGCATTGATTCCAGGTGATGGCATTGGGCCAGAGATTGTAACTGAAGCAAAGAAAGTGTTAGACCGGGTGGCAGAGAAGTATGAACATGTATTTACATATGAATCACTGTTGATGGGAGGATGTTCCATTGATGTGTATGGAGAATCCCTGACAGACGAAACGTTAGAGAGAGCCAAGAAGTCCGATGCGGTACTGCTTGGTGCAGTAGGCGGCAACGTGGGCAACTCCCGCTGGTATGACATTGAGCCATCCAAGCGTCCGGAAGCAGGTTTGTTGAAAATTCGGAAAGGCCTGGAATTGTTTGCCAATATTCGTCCTGCTTATCTGTACGAGGAATTGAAGGCAGCCTGCCCGCTGAAAGAGGAAATCGCAGACCAGGGTTTTGATATGGTCATTATGCGGGAACTGACCGGTGGTCTGTATTTCGGAACCCACAAGACAGAGGAGATAGATGGTGTCAGCAAAGCAACAGATGTACTGACTTACGATGAGAAGGAAATCCGTCGGATTGCGGTGAAGGCATTTGAAATTGCCAGAAAGCGCAGAAGTTCTGTCATCAGTGTAGACAAGGCAAATGTACTGGATGCTTCCAGATTGTGGAGAAAGGTTGTCAATGAAGTGGCAGCGGATTATCCGGATGTGACCCTGAGCCACATGCTGGTAGACAACTGTGCCATGCAGTTGGTGAAGGATCCGGCACAGTTTGATGTGATCCTGACAGAGAACATGTTTGGCGATATTTTATCAGATGAGGCCAGCATGGTGACCGGTTCTATCGGCATGCTGTCCAGCGCCAGCTTAGGCGCAGGTAAGTTGGGCTTATATGAGCCAAGCCACGGTTCTGCACCGGACATTGCAGGCCAGAACGTTGCAAACCCCATTGCAACCATTTTATCTGCGGCAATGCTGTTGCGCTACTCCTTCGATCTGGATGAAGAAGCAGCAGCAGTGGAGGCAGCAGTAAAGCAGGTACTGGCAGAAGGGTATCGCACAACAGACATCATGTCTGAAGGCTGTCAGTTAGTAGGAACAAAGGAGATGGGCGATTTGATTACCGCTCGTATCTGAAGATAGAAAGGATTGAGAAAGATGAAAAGTGATGCAGTAAAAGTAGGGATGCAGCAGGCTCCGCATCGTTCTTTATTACGTGCACTTGGTATGACAGATGAAGAGATGAAAAAGCCTCTGGTAGGTATCGTCAGCTCTTATAATGAGATCGTACCCGGACATATGAATCTGGATAAGATCGTACAGGCTGTTAAATTGGGGGTTGCTATGGCAGGAGGTACACCAGTGATGTTTCCGGCCATTGCAGTCTGTGACGGCATCGCCATGGGACATGTGGGTATGAAGTATTCTCTGGTGACCAGAGATCTGATTGCGGATTCCACAGAGGCTATGGCTATGGCACACCAGTTTGATGCACTGGTCATGGTGCCAAACTGTGATAAAAATGTACCGGGTCTGTTGATGGCAGCAGCCAGAGTGAATGTACCTACCGTATTTGTCAGCGGTGGTCCTATGTTAGCAGGTCATGTGAAGGGAGAAAAGCGCAGTCTTTCTTCTATGTTTGAGGCAGTGGGTTCTTATGCGGCAGGCACCATGACAGAAGAGGATGTGAGAGAGTTTGAGAACAAGGTCTGCCCTACATGCGGTTCCTGTTCCGGTATGTATACTGCAAACTCCATGAACTGTCTGACAGAAGTACTGGGTATGGGCTTGAAGGGCAATGGTACCATTCCGGCTGTATATTCTGAGAGAATCCAGCTGGCAAAGCATGCCGGTATGAAGGTCATGGAATTGTTAGAAAAGAACATCCGTCCAAGAGACATTATGACAGAGAAAGCATTTTTGAATGCAATGACAGTGGATATGGCACTGGGCTGTTCCACCAATAGTATGCTTCACCTGCCAGCCATTGCCCATGAGGCAGGAGTAGACCTGAATCTGGACATTGCCAATGAGATCAGTGCTAAGACACCAAATCTGTGTCATTTAGCACCGGCAGGGCATACGTATATTGAGGAGTTAAATGAGGCTGGCGGCGTATATGCTGTTATGAATGAATTAAATAAAAAAGGACTGTTGTATACCGATATCATCACTGCTACAGGTAAAACAGTAGGAGAAAATATTGCAGGCTGTGTCAACAAGAATCCAAACGTGATCCGTCCAGTAGAAAATCCTTACAGTCAGACAGGTGGTATCGCCATCCTGAAAGGAAACCTGGCACCAAACACTGCAGTGGTCAAACGTTCTGCTGTATGTGACGAGATGCTGGTACACGAAGGTCCGGCCAGAGTATTTGAATGTGAGGAAGATGCCATTGCGGCCATCAAGGGAGGCAAGATTGTGGCAGGTGACGTAGTCGTCATCCGTTACGAAG
>ONWL01000085.1 GCA_900321525.1 uncultured Eubacteriales bacterium | reverse complement strand
CGTGTTGTGCACCGTTGACAAACAGCAGGACATGGAACGTATCATTTTTACCCACACCACTTCTATCGGCATCCGCTGGTGTGAAAAACAGCGCACCATCCTGCCCAGACAGGCACTACGAATGGATACTCCTTATGGGGTAGTTTACGCCAAGGCATGTACCTATGAAAATACCACTTATATCTATCCGGAATATGAATCCATCCAGATGCTTTGCCGCACACAGGGAATGGATTATGGTGCAGCGGCGGCTTATATTCGGGAACAGTTTGCCGATCAGCAGAAATGATCTGATACATCCAGTATCCTGTTTTACTAAAAGAGGTTATGATACCATTCATAAGTACCATAACCTCTTTTCTCATTGTTTATATTCCCTCTACTAAACTTTGATCGTCTCTTGCCTCATCATTTCCATTCTTCTCTTACAAAATGCCGCCAATCATCACAAACAATGGGGCAAATACCAGAGACACGATGGTCATCAGCTTGATCAAAATATTGATAGACGGACCGGACGTATCCTTAAACGGATCACCTACCGTATCACCTACTACCGCTGCCTTATGCGGGGCACTGCCCTTGCCGCCGTAGTTGCCTTCCTCAATATATTTCTTTGCATTGTCCCATGCACCGCCGGCATTACTCATAAAGATTGCCATGAGCACACCAGTCACCAATGCGCCTGCCAGCGTACCACCAAGAGCTGCCGGTCCCAGTAGGATGCCCACTACCAGAGGGGCCAACACTGCCATGATCCCTGGTACCAGCATTTCCTGCAAAGCTGCCTTTGTGGAGATTGCCACGCAAGTTTTGTAGTCCGGCTTCGCCTTGCCCTCTAAGATACCCGGAATGGTGCGGAACTGTCTGCGTACTTCTTCGATCATCTTATTGGCTGCCTTGGAAACGGATTCCATGGTAAAGGCAGAGAACAGGAATGGCAGCATACCGCCGATCAGCAATCCGATGGTCACTCTGGACTCTAATAAGTTGATTCCATCCAGATTGACGGTTTCTGCATAGGAGACAAACAATGCCAGTGCAGTCAATGCGGCAGAACCGATGGCAAAACCTTTTCCCATAGCTGCGGTGGTATTGCCCACTGCATCCAGTTCATCTGTTACCTTACGAACAGAAGCATCCAGACCGGACATTTCCGCAATACCTCCTGCATTGTCTGCAATGGGGCCATAAGCATCTACTGCTACGGTAATACCGGTAGTAGACAGCATACCCACTGCTGCCAGCGCAATACCGTACAGACCGCATACCTGAAACGCCACGAAAATGGCAATGACAATAAAGAGAATGGGCAATGCAGTAGACTGCATCCCCACTGCCAGACCACTGATGATGGTGGTGGCAGCTCCCGTCTGGGACTGTTCCGCGATCCGCTTCACAAACTGATACTGACCGGATGTATAAATCTCTGTTACAATACCAATGAGCAATCCTGCCGCCAGACCGATGACTACCGCAATGGCTGCCTGGAAACTGTCAAAGCAGACTTTACTCAACACAAAAGAAGCAATCAGTACAACCGCACTGGCGGTATATGTACCGATCTTTAATGCCTTGTGAGGATTGGATTTCTCATCTCCTCTCACAAAGAAAGAACCGATGATAGAAGACAAAATCCCCAATGCTGCCAGCGCCAGTGGAAATACAGCACCAGTCAACTGATAGTATGCGACCCCCAATGTGATGGCAGATACCAGAGAACCCACATAAGATTCAAACAAATCTGCGCCCATACCAGCCACATCACCTACATTATCTCCTACATTATCCGCAATGACTGCCGGATTTCTCGGGTCATCCTCTGGGATGCCGGCTTCTACCTTTCCCACCAGATCGGCGCCTACATCCGCTGCCTTCGTATAAATACCACCACCCACACGGGCAAACAATGCAATAGAAGATGCTCCCAAACTAAATCCCGATAACACGTCCACATTTCTGGTGATCAGGTATACCACCGATACTCCGAGGAGCCCTAAGCCTGCCACACACATTCCCATGACCGCACCACCGGAAAATGCCACAGATAACGCCCGATTCATGCCCCCTTCTTTTGCTGCATTAGCGGTGCGCACGTTGGCTTTAGTGGCCACATTCATACCACAATAACCGGCTGCAGTAGAAAACAGTGCACCTGCCACAAAGCAAATGGCCGTCACCGGACTGATGGCAATGGCAATGATCACAAACAATGCCAATGCAAAGACCACCAATATCTTATACTCTGAAAACAAAAATGCCTGTGCCCCATCTGAAATGGCACCTGCAATTTCCTGCATCCGGTCATTCCCCGGTGCCTGCTTCATCACACGCCCAATCAATATTCCGGCAAATCCCAATGCCAGAATCCCCATCACAGGGGCTAAATAAATCAATCTTTCCATTCATACCTCTTTCCTGTCTAAACGTCGTCTAGATCTGATACTGTCCATCTACAGGTCCCACTTTCGCATATCTGCCAATTATGCTTTGAGTTGTCTCTTTTCCTGTTTGTACTCCCGCTTCCACTGTAACTGATTTTTCTTTTGCTGCTGCTTAAATGCTGCCTTCTGCTCCTTTCTGTGCAGCTTTCCTTCATAAGCCAGTTGCTTTTTTCTCTGCTTATTCTTCTCCCGATTCCATTTTCCTATGCCGGAAGCCACTGCAAAAAAACAAAGCAATAGCTGAATACCAGTGGTCACATACACTACCAGCTGTTTTTCATCCATCTGTTTCATAAAATGTCTGCCACTTCCTTTCTCTGCGCTCAAACCTTTCTCAACGCAGTCTCCTCCTGACAGCCGATTCCCGGAATCGCTGTATTTCTGAAAAATCTTCACAGAATATGCTTTCAGTCTGATTTCTCATATAACCATAAGTATAAAGGAAAAGACTTGAATTTTCAATACTTTTACAGAAAATTAATGAATTTTCATTCATCAGTGTCGCATTTCCCGATTATTTTCTACAAATTTCTCGTCTTTTCGAAACGTTTCTGCACTTTTTGCGTGACAGACTGTTTCTGTTACTGAATCAAAAATTCCTATTACATCAAAAAACAGACTATCCATACCATATGGTTTCCCATCTTTGTATGTACAGTCTGTTTCCAGGTGATATACCATCATTCTTTATTTTTTAAAGAAATTCTTTTTCTTACCGGAAGCTGCACCGCCCATTGCTTCATCAAACTTCTGCAACGCTTCCTTCTGCTCTTTGGTCAGACTTTCCGGCACTTTAACTACTAAAGTAACGAAATGGTCACCTCTTGTGTTCTTAGAACGAAGAGACGGCACACCCTTTCCTCTCAAACGAACTTTGGTATCCGTCTGGGTACCTGCCTTCACATCATACTCTACCTCTCCGTCCACGGTAGCAATGTGAATGGTGCCGCCCAGTGCTGCCTGTGCAAAGGAGATGCCTACGGTAGAATAGATATTCATGTCCTGACGCTTAAAGATCGGATGCTGGGATACCACTACTTCTACCAGCAAATCGCCTCTCTCTCCGCCATTGATACCCGGTTCACCCTTTTCCCGGATCCGGATACTCTGTCCGTTGTCGATACCGGCAGGAATGCTGACCTGAATGGTCTTGGTACGGGTCACAAATCCAGTGCCACGACAATCCGGGCACTTATCCTTGATGATCTTACCAGTACCACGGCAATCTGGACAAGTACTGATATTCCGCATGGCTCCTAACATGGTCTGCTGGGTGTAGACTACCTGACCCTTTCCACCACACTTACTACAGGTAACCGGACTGGTTCCTGGCTTTGCACCGCTTCCATGACAGGTAGAGCAGGTTTCTTTCAGATTCAGCGTCAACTCTTTCTCACAGCCAAAAATCGCCTCTTCAAATGTAATCCGCACAGAAGCATGCACATTGGCACCCTTTTGTGGACCATTTCTGCTGGCACGACTGCCACCACCAAACATGCCGCCAAATAAATCCCCGAAAATATCTCCCATGTCACCCATGTCGCCGGAAAATCCGCTAAAGCCACCAAACCCACTGCCATAGCCTCCTGCACCGCCGCCCTGGGTCTGGTCAAATGCAGCATGCCCATATTGGTCATACATCTGCTTTTTCTGGGGATCGCTCAGTACCTCATATGCTTCATTTACTTCCTTAAACTTCTCTTCAGCAGTCTTATCTCCCGGATTGTTATCAGGATGGTATTTTTTCGCCATCTGACGGAAGCCCTTTTTGATGGCATTGGCATCTGCATCCTTGCTGACACCTAACACTTCATAGTAATCTCTCTTTTCTGCCATGGCCTCTCCTTTTCCTCTCTATTTGTAACTGTCCAATACCTTCACAGTTCTCTCTATCTTTTGATACAGGCTGACAACGGAATAGTGAAGCGTCTGTATCAGACCCTCCACTACCCGGTTGTCAATCCTGTGTCATTGTCAGATCAGCAAATTATACCTCTCTGTAATCTCCGTCTACCACATCATCTGCGCCGCCTGCTGCGGAACCTGCGTCTGCTGCTCCCGCTGCGCCCTGATTCTGCTCATACAGCTTTGCAAACAGATTCTGTGCGTTGTTCATCAGGGTTTCCTTCTTTGCCTTCAGGTTCTCTACCTGATCTAAAGAAGCACCGTCTACAGGAGTTGCCTCCAATGCAGCCTTTAACTCAGCCAGATCTGCCTCTACAGAAGCTTTTTCTGTCTCTGGCAGCTTATCACCCGCTTCCTGCAATGCCTTTTCTACCTGGAATGCCATTGCATCTGCATCGTTTCTCACATCTACCGCTTCCTTACGAGCCTTATCCTGTGCCTCATACTCAGCAGCTTCCTTCACTGCCTTTTCGATGTCTGCATCAGACATATTAGAACCGGAAGTGATGGTGATGTGCTGTTCCTTACCAGTACCCAGATCCTTTGCAGATACATTTACGATACCGTTGGCATCAATGTCAAATGTTACCTCAATCTGCGGCACACCTCTTCTTGCTGGAGCGATACCGTCTAAACGGAACATACCCAGTGTCTTATTGTCCTTTGCAAACTGTCTCTCACCCTGTACCACATGGATGTCTACTGCGGTCTGGTTATCTGCTGCAGTAGAGAAGATCTGGCTCTTCTTGGTCGGGATGGTCGTATTTCTCTCGATCAATCTGGTTGCCACACCACCCATAGTTTCGATAGACAGAGACAGTGGTGTTACGTCCAACAACAGGATATCGCCTGCGCCTGCATCACCAGCGATCTTACCACCCTGGATACAAGCACCGATGGCTACACACTCATCTGGGTTCAATGCCTTAGAAGGCTCCTTGCCAGTCAGCTGACGTACTTTATCCTGTGCTGCGATCATACGGGTAAATCCGAGTTCAGCTACCTTGGACATACCGATACCTAAGATCAGTCCTCCGAAGATTGCTGCGATCCATGTCATGATCGTCTCATAGAAGATGATCATGCCGAGGTTATTCTTGTTCATTCCGAGGACACTGTAAAGACCGAATTCTTTCTTACGTCCCTTGATCAATGTCGACTGTGTATAGAACAGAAATATAGCACTGAATATGGTGATGACATAGACGCCGAATCCAAGCATCTGAACGGCTGTACTTGCTCCCGGGATTCCGATAAGAACTCCGGAGAAAGCGAGGAAATGAACTATGTAATAGATAGCGACCATCAGTATGCAGGTAATGCAGTAAGGAATGTAAAGCTTCCCGTTCTTACGCATACCTTCATACGCGATCTTGGGATAGAGACCTATATTCACTTAAGATCACCTCCCTGCGCAAGAAGCGTCAGTGTATCGGAGATCTTCTGGTAAAGTTCGGTGTCTGTGGAATCGCCCTTATAGATCTGATGGAAGATCACGCCGTCCTTGATGAACATTACTCTGGAAGCGTGGCTTGCGGCCTTCGTGGAGTGTGTAACCATGAGGACTGTCTGACCCATCTGATTAACCTTCGTAAACAGGTCGAGAAGTTCATCGGAAGACTTGGAATCAAGAGCGCCTGTAGGCTCGTCTGCAAGTATGATGCGGGGGCCTGTGATAAGAGCTCTTGCGACTGCGGCTCTTTGCTTCTGACCACCTGATACTTCATACGGATACTTCTTAAGAAGATTTGTGATTCCGAGAGGCTCTGCGATCTCATCAAGGCGTGACTTCATCTCCGCATGCTTCTTACCTGCGAGCACCAAAGGAAGATAGATATTATCCTCAAGGGAGAAGGTATCAAGAAGATTAAAATCCTGGAATACATATCCCATATTATCGCGGCGGAACTTCGCCATCTGGGACTCCTTGATCTTACCCACATCCATGCCGTCGAGAATAACTGTTCCTGACGTTGCCTTATCGAGGGCCGCAAGAATATTAAGAAGCGTAGTCTTACCGCTTCCGGACTCACCCCTACCGTGAAATTAACGTTCTTCAACGCTTCTACGGACTGGCCTCCGAAGCGCGTCTTGTATATCTTTTTTACTCCTGAAACTTCAAGCAAACTCATACTGTTTCATCCTTTCTCATTGTCATGGCTTAAGTGTATGAATTCGCTCTTTCCCATTCCATTGAATCTGCTTACGTACTTCTTACACATTTGTCACATTTGGAAAATTACTCAACTCCGAGATTCTTCCCTCTTACGTCGATAATTATCTTCGTTCCTACTCCGGGAGTCGACTCTGCCGTTATCTTGTGACCTAGGTTATCGGCAATCCTCTTACATAGATACAAACCTATACCACTTGCGCGCTTATCCTCGCGGCCGTTAAATCCCGTGTATCCGTTCTCGAATATACGTGGCAGGTCTTCCGCGCTTATGCCGATACCCGTGTCTTCGATGACAAGAAGTCCCGGCTCGTCCATATAGATGCGCACTCCGCCTTCTGACGTGTACTTAACAGCATTCGATATTACCTGCTCTATTATAAACTCGAGCCACTTCTCATCAGTGATGCATTTGTACTTCACGGGCTCGTAATTAAGCGTCAGTTTCTTCAGGATAAACTCGCGCGAGAACTTCCTTACGGAAGACTTGATTATCTCATCGAGATCGTGCTCTTTAATGACGTAATCCGTGCTGTCGGAATCGAGCCTTAAGAAAGTAAGTACCATCTCAACATACGATTCGATCCTGTTAAGGTCGCCCATAAGCTTCCTCGCACTCTCGCTGTCTTCGGACTGCAGGTTAAGCCTCATCGCCGCGATCGGTGTCTTGATCTGATGCGCCCACACAGTGTAGTACTCGATCATGTTGTTGTAGTCCTGCGAAGCGGAACTTGCCCTCATCTCGGCTTCTTCCTTAAGCTTCGCGATGATGCTCTGGTAATCTTCCTCGATCAAGCTTTTCGGTGTGGGAAGCTCGCCGTAAGAAAGCTCCTTATGCTTCTTAAGAAACATCACGTAATCCACCGCACCCACAACAAGAAGCAGCACCGCTCCCAAAATAAGCGGGTACCACAGCACTATTGTTTCCACCTCGAAAAGCAGATCCGCAGCAGCGAACACGCCGAACAGGCAAACGCACAGAATTATGGTTCCCAGGCGGGATCTAAGATAGCCACCGAAGTGCTTCATCAGGAATCCTCCAGGATGTAACCCACTCCGAATTTTGTCTTGATGAGGTCCTTAAGGCCCGCTGCTTCCAAGGTCTTTCTGAGGCGGCCGACATTAACCGTCAGCGTGTTCTCGTCGACGAAGCTGTCCGTCTCCCACAAAGCCTCCATGAGCTTCTCACGGCTAACTACTTTATTCTTGTTCTGCATGAGTGTAAGAAGGATCTTGTACTCGTTACGCGCGAGCTCGATCTTCGTTCCGTTATAGGTCAAAGTGTTGTCGTTGGTGTTAAGAACGGCACCCGCTGCTTCAAGTGCGAAAGAACCCTTATTGAAGTCGTAA
>ONWL01000006.1 GCA_900321525.1 uncultured Eubacteriales bacterium | reverse complement strand
ATTAAAATTCAGAACCACAAAAACAAGCTGCTAAAGCTATAAAGTGTTAAAAATAATAGGAAACGATATAATATTTGCTATTGTTATAATGCGCAAGAAGTGTTCACCGATTTTGGTTATAAATCTGAATAAGTAGAGAAAAACAAAAAGCGTTTTGTAATCAGTATGAATCCGGCGGAATTTCTGGAACAAGTACTGGCTTTTTAAAACAAGAAAGCGTGTTTAGCGGAAGAAAAATATTCATGCGCATGGCGTGGCAAGTACAGGTGAGAGTAGACATTTTCGGGAATGTATAGTATAATGGGCATTAGATTTGAATGCCGTAGTCAGGGCTGAAGAGATTCAGCCCTGTATTTGCATGTCAGTATATTTGGCATGTGGCAAATCCAAAAATCAATGGAGGAACATTATGACAAAGAAACCATACTATATGACCACCGCGATTGCTTATACATCCGGCAAGCCCCACATTGGCAATACTTATGAAATTGTATTAGCGGACAGCATTGCCCGTTTTAAGCGAATGCAGGGTTACGATGTGTGGTTTCAGACCGGTACCGATGAGCATGGACAGAAGATCCAGGAGAAGGCAGAGGCAGCAGGGATTACACCGAAGGCGTATGTAGACAATGTATCCGGAGAGGTAAAGCGTATCTGGGATCTGATGAATTCTTCTTATAATAAGTTTATGCGCACCACCGATGAAGACCATGAGAAGGTAGTGCAGAAGATTTTCAAGAAGCTGTATGATCAGGGAGACATTTATAAGAGTGCATACGAGGGATTGTATTGTACTCCGTGTGAGTCCTTCTGGACTGAGTCTCAGTTAGTAGACGGCAAGTGTCCGGACTGCGGCAGAGAGGTGAAGCCTGCCAAAGAGGAAGCTTACTTTTTCCGTATGAGCAAGTATGCAGACAGACTGATCGAGCATATCAATACCCATCCGGAATTCATTCAGCCGGTTTCCCGCAAAAATGAGATGATGAACAATTTCCTTCTGCCAGGTTTACAAGATCTGTGTGTATCCCGTACTTCCTTTAGCTGGGGCATTCCGGTGGATTTTGACCCTAAGCATGTGGTATATGTGTGGCTGGATGCACTGACCAACTATATTACCAAGCTGGGTTACGATCCGGACGGTTCTTCTGAAATGTTTGCCAAATACTGGCCCGCAGACCTGCATTTGATTGGAAAGGATATCGTTCGTTTCCATACCATTTACTGGCCGATCTTCCTGATGGCACTGGATCTGCCGCTGCCAAAGCAGGTATTTGGCCATCCATGGCTGTTACAGGGTGGGGACAAGATGAGTAAGTCCAAGGGCAACGTGATCTATGCAGATGATATGGCAGATCTGTTTGGCGTGGATGCCACCCGTTATTTTGTGCTCCATGAGATGCCCTTTGAAAATGACGGCGTGATCACATGGGATCTGGTCATTGAGCGGTTCAATTCTGATCTGGCCAATATTCTGGGCAATCTGGTGAATCGTACCGTGTCCATGAGCAATAAATATTTTGACGGTGTGGTACGCAGTACCGGTGTGACAGCGGATGTAGACGCAGACCTGAAAGCACTGGTGACCGGCACTAAGAAAAAAGTAGAAGAAAAGATGGAAAAGTTGCGCGTGGCAGATGCGATCACAGAAGTATTTGCACTGTTCCGTCGCTGTAATAAATATATTGATGAGACAACCCCATGGGTGCTGGCAAAGGATGAGGCACAGCATGACCGTCTCAGCGAGGTACTATACAATCTGGCAGAGTCTCTGACCATCGGTGCCAGCCTGCTGCACAGTTTCCTGCCGGAAACAGCAGAGAAGATCGTCACCCAGCTGTCTACCACCCTTCGTGAGTATGACCAGTTAGAGATCTTCGGGTTATACCAGAACGGTACCAAGGTGACAGACACACCGGAAATCCTTTTTGCACGCTTAAATGCCAAGGACGTGATGCCAAAGATTGAAGCCATTCAGGCAGCCCAGAAGGCAGAGTACGAGGCAGAGCAGGCCAAGCTGAACGGAGAGGCTGCACCGGCGAAAGAAGCGGAGGCAGTGATCGATATCGAGCCAAAGGCAGAAATCACCTATGACCAGTTTGCTGCCATGCAGTTCCAGGTAGGGGAGATCATTGCCTGCGAAGCAGTGAAGAAGTCCAAGAAATTGCTGTGCAGTCAGGTGAAGATCGGCAGTCAGGTGAAGCAGATCGTATCCGGTATCAAGGCACATTACACACCAGAAGAGATGGTAGGCAAGAAAGTGATGGTGCTGGTGAACTTAAAACCGGCTACCTTAGCAGGAGTAGTCAGTGAGGGAATGTTACTGTGTGCAGAAGACGCAGAGGGCAATCTGGCGCTGATGACACCGGAGAAGTCCATGCCGGCAGGAGCGGAGATCTGTTAATCCTTCAGAGCTATGCGAATTTGTGAAAAACATGCGTTGCATGCTTGCATGCATAAACATGTTTTGACACAAATTCATTTGGCGAGAAGACACAGCGAGATGCAGCGTAGCGAAATCGAGATGGCTCTGAAGGAGATGGATAGAAAGTTGCAAAACTCTATTTATTTTCTGAACTGATGCCTGCGTACGCAACATGTCTTTCGAAGGCAAGCTCTCGCATCGTGTGGATGTAGCGGTACTAATATTTTTTATTGGAAATAAGGAAGGAGGTGCGCCATGAAATTTGTATTTGCGCCGGATTCGATGAAGGGTTCTATGACCTCATGGGAGGAGATTAGAATATTGGAATCCACAGCCAGAAAGTATTTTCCTGGTTGTGAGATTGTGTCATTTCCGATGGCAGATGGCGGAGAGGGTACCATCGAGGCTTTGATGCAGGTATTGGATGGAGTGCACAGAGAAGTACAGGTACACAATCCCCTGTATGAAGAGATGACCGCATTTTATTCTGTACTGCGGGGCGGTACGGTACTGGTGGAAATGGCAGCCGCCTCCGGACTGACGTTGATTCCTTTTGAAGAGGGCAATGCCATAGAGGCCACTTCCTATGGTACCGGGGAACTGATTCGTCATGCACTGGAAAATGGCTACCACAATTTCATCATTGCCATCGGCGGCAGTGCCACCAATGACGGGGGCATGGGGGCCATGGCAGCGCTGGGTGCCCGTTTTCTGGACAGTGCAGGAGAAGAACTGTTTCCGGCAGGGAAGAATCTGATCAAAGTGGATCAGATTGATGTCAGCGGCATGATGCCGGAACTCTCAGAAGCCCACTTTACTGTTATGTGTGATGTGAACAATCCCATGACCGGACCGGAAGGAGCCACATTCGTATTTGGTCCCCAGAAAGGTGGGGTAGGCAGTCAGCTCACATTGCTGGAGATGGGCATGAAGAAATATGCAGAGTTGCTCCGCAGAGATCTGAACAAAGATGTGGAAGAATTTCCGGGTGCGGGAGCCGCTGGTGGTATGGGCGGTGCCATGCTGGCATTTTGTAATGCCAGACTGATGTCCGGCATTCAGGTGGTGTTGGAAACTATTCATTTTGCAGAACACATTGCAGATGCCGATATGATCATCACTGGAGAGGGCAGAGTAGATGAACAGTCACTGTATGGCAAGGTATTAAGCGGTATCGGCATGGTGGCAAAGGAGCAGAACGTTCCAGTTACTGCCATCGTAGGAGGCTTTGGCGAGGGATACGAGGGCATCTATGATTGCGGCATCGACAATGTGATTCCACTGATGAATGATGAAATGACGTTGACCTATGCCATGGGCCACGCTTCCTATCTGTATGAAGCGGCTGCGGATAAGCTGTTTTCCTGGCTGAAGGCAGAGCGGGAAGTGGAAGAGTGATGGGAACAGGAGGCAACGGTGATGAATAAAACACTTTATGAACGCAAAAAAGGAAAAGAAATGCAGGCCTCAGGAGAGCGGGCAATATCCGACGCGGAACAGCGGGTGGTCAATGTGGTATCTATTCTTTTTTTGATCAGCGTCGTTGCTATCTTTGTGACAGCCATGTTACCAATCTCGCGGATTTTTTTGGGTGTCTCAATTGCGTTTGCTGCTGTGATGTTTCTGACCGTTTTTGCAACGCTCTTTCTGATTGTATTTCGGAAAAACAAGGAAGTGCCTATGGATCAGCACTATTATGCAGGAGGATCGCTAGATGACAGTGTGCAGCTGCGGGAAACCATGGCCGGAATGATTGAGCAGATGATCGAACATGGAGAGCCAAAGCTTGGGGAAATCGTGAAGTAAGGGAAAATAGAGGATTTTTATGAAAATTTCATGAAATAGACAGGCAGGATTTCTTGATGAAACCTGCCTTTTTATGGTAAACTATAAAAGGTATCTGGTTGACTTGAAAATGAAAGTCAAAGTCTCGAAAAGAAAGGAGCAATGGTATGGCAGAAAAGGGGACGAGTGTAGAGCAGTTATTTTTAGACAATGTGAACGTGGAGCAGGTATTTCATCTAATGGATCGAATTGATTATCTGTTTCTGCACTATATACGGGATAAGGCTGCGGATTCTGAAAATGGCGGTGTGTATCTGGCAGAACTGGCAGAGGGACTGCAGATGCCGATGCCTGGTGTATCCAGAGAGATTTCCAAGCTGCAGGAGAGAGGGTATATCAAGTGGCTGATGGGAGAGGAACGGAATCGCACCTATGTGGAGTTGACACAAAAGTCCATTGACAGACTGGAGCAGCAGCGCCAGTATTTGCGCAAGGTATATGAGAAGATCACAGAGGAACTGGGAGAGGCAGAGACAGCAGCTCTTGTGAAAAGTCTGCACCGTGTGGCTGAAATCGTAAAGAAAGAAGCACAGGAAGCAGAATAACATCATATGGATATAAGAACTATAGACATAAAACTAAAATAGAATTCATGCGTGTACAAATCAGGATTGACTTTTCGGAGTGGATCCTGATTTTTTGTGTGATAGAAAACAGTCGCTTGTGAATAAAGAACAGCAAAATGGTACGATATCAATGAGCAGATAGAGGACGAGTTGGATGAGTATAAGGAAAAGTATATGACAGGCTATAAGAAATACCTATCACAGAAAAGCAGGGAAGGATTGACAAAGCCAAACGGAAATGCTATATTCAAACATAAGAATATAAAACATACCTATTTGATAGGAAAAGAAGGCGTTGCCGTGCATTCTCTTCATGAAGAAATTCTATTCTTCTATGGAATACACAGGCAATTGCCCAATGGAATAAGAAAGGAGGAAGGATAGAGTGAAGTTTAATACATCTTTGCTGCATGCCGGGAAAGACCGGGATGAAAAATACGGAGCTACCCTCTCTCCTATTTACCAGTCCAGTGCCTTTGCACAGCCCTCTGCTGATGCATTGGAACGGATTTTTGAAAATCGGGCACCGGGATACTGTTATACAAGAGTGGGAAATCCAACCATTACAGAGTTTGAAAATCGGATGACAAAGTTAGAGGGAGGGCTTGCCAGCATTGCCTGTGCCTCCGGCATGGCAGCGTTGACCAATGCTTTTTTGAATATTCTCAGTGCCGGAGATGAGATCGTCACCAGTGCCAGCTTATATGGCGGCAGCATTGATCTGTTTGCGGATTTGGAACCATTTGGCATCCGCACCATTTATGTGGAGAACAATCACTGGGAGCAGTTTGAGGCTGCCATTACAGACCGTACCCGGCTGATTTTTGCAGAAACCATTGGAAATCCCAGATTGGATGTGACAGACATCAGGGCGCTGGCAAAACTGGCACATAGCCATGACCTGCCACTGATCGTAGACAACACAGTGGCCACTGCATTTCTGGTACGCCCCATTGAACTGGGAGCGGATATTGTGGTGAATTCCACATCTAAATATATTAACGGAAGCAGCAATTCCATCAGCGGCGTGCTGACAGACAGCGGCAAGTTTAAGTGGGACTATGACCGGTATCCGGGGCTGAAGCCCTATCAGAAATTTGGCCCGTATGCCTATATTGCAAAGCTGCGCAATGGATTGTTCCGTAACACAGGTGCCTGTTTGTCTCCACAGACGGCTTTCCTGAATCAGATCGGACTGGAAACACTGGGACTTCGAATGGAGCGCGAGTGTGCCAATGCATTGGAACTGGCAAGATGGCTGCAGGATACTTATCCGGAATTGACAGTCAACTATCCCGGACTGGAAAGCAGTTCCTGGTATGAGATTGCAAAGGAACAGTTTGGTACCCATTTTGGCGGGATTTTGACCATCCGTACCGGTAGTAAAGAGCGGGCATTTGAACTGATTGACAGCTTGAATTACGTGTATGTGCTGTCCAATATCGGAGACACCAAGACACTGGTGGTACATCCATCTTCTACCATCAGCCTGCACAGCACAGAGCAGCAGAAGATTGATGCAGGTGTCTTTGAGGATTTGGTGCGCATCAGTGTAGGAATAGAGGATATTGAAGATCTGAAAGAGGATTTTGCACAGGCGATTGCAAAGGCATTTCAGTGAAGCAAATTGCCCGGTTATGCCGGGGGAATGGAGGATTGCGATGGCAGGTACGATTGATTATGCTGCCTTGAAGAAGGGCGGTTTTATGCGGCAGAAGCAGAAGGGATATTTTTCCCTGCGTCTGCAGGTAGTAGGTGGAAATCTCACCGCAGAGAACATTAAGACAGTCTCCGAGGTGGCAGAAAAATACGGACACGGATATGTACATATGACATCCCGTCAGGGAATCGAAATTCCATTTATCCGGTTTGAAGACATCGAAGAAGTGAGAGCAGAACTGGCAAAGGGCGGTGTGAATCCGGGTGTGTGCGGTCCCAGAGTGCGAACCGTCACTGCTTGTCAGGGCAGCGAAGTCTGTCCAAGCGGCTGTATCGATACCTATAGTGTGGCAAAGGAATTGAATGAGCATTATTTCGGCAGAGAACTGCCCCACAAGTTCAAGTTCGGTGTAACTGGCTGTCAGAACAACTGTCTGAAGGCAGAGGAAAATGACCTGGGGATCAAGGGCGGTATGGAAGTGACCTGTGACCATGATGCATGTATTCACTGTAATGTCTGTGTGAAAGCGTGCAGAGAAGGTGCTTTGTCTGTGCAGGATGGACAGATTGCCATTGACAGAGACAAGTGCAATTACTGCGGACGGTGCGTGAAGTCCTGTCCGGTAGATGCATGGCATGGAGAAAGCGGTTATATCGTATCCTTCGGCGGTCTGTTTGGCAACAAGATTTATAAAGGAGAGACACTTCTCCCCATTATCAAGGACAAGGAAACCCTGTTCCGGGTGGCAGATGCGGCAATCGGCTTTTTCGAGGATTTTGCAAATCCAAGTGAGCGGTTCCGTCTGACCTTACAGAGAGTGGGAGAAGAGGAATTCCGGAAAAGAATACAGGAGGCATACAATGGCTGAGATTTCATTTGATGAGCAGGTAGATATTACAGATAAGGTGTGTCCGCTGACCTTTGTAAAGGCAAAAGTCAGTCTGGAGGAGCTGGATGAGGGACAGATTCTGGCAATCCGTATGAATGACGGAGAGCCGGTACAGAATGTACCCCGTAGCATCAAGGAAGAAGGACACCAGATTTTGAAGTTGGAAGACAACGAAGACGGAACCTACACACTGTATGTGAAAAAAGTAGGGGAATAATAGGTCATGCAAATTTGTGCAGGATCAAAGTTTTATAGAGATGAGAGCCAGTTTATTTTAGATAACATTAGAATATCAATTTAGAAAGGATAGGAGAAAGAGATGTTTATTACAGTAACAGGAACCAGAAAAGAAGTAAAAGATGGATTGACACTGCCGGAGTTGATTGAATTGGAGAACGTAGAGACACCAGAGTATGTCACTGTTTCCATCAACGAGGAGTTTGTCAGCAGCGCAGATGTAGCAAGCACGGTATTAAAAGACGGTGACAGCGTAGAATTTCTGTACTTCATGGGAGGTGGCTGCTAATGGCTTTGACAGATGAACAGTTAGAGCGGTATTCCCGCCATGTGATTTTAAAAGAAGTAGGCGCAAAGGGACAGAAGAAGCTGCTCAATGCCAAGGTGTTGATCATCGGTGCCGGCGGACTAGGCGCACCGGCAGCTATGTATCTGGCAGCAGCAGGTGTAGGTACTATCGGTATTGTAGATGCAGATGAGGTAGATCTGTCCAACTTACAGCGTCAGATCATCCACGGCACAGAGGATGTAGGCAAGCCAAAGGTAAAGTCTGCCGAGGAAACCATCGCAAAGATGAACCCGGATGTAAAAGTCAACACTTACCAGCTGTTTGTTACCTCTGAAAACATCAGAGAACTGATCAGAGAGTATGACTTTATCATCGATGGTACTGACAATTTCCCAGCCAAGTTCCTGATCAACGATGCCTGCGTCATGGAGAAGAAACCATTCTCCCATGCGGGAATCATCCGGTTCAAGGGACAGCTGATGACCTATGTACCGGGAGAAGGTCCATGCTATCGTTGCGTATTTAAGAACCCACCGCCAAAGGATGCGGTGCCTACCTGTAAGCAGGCAGGTGTCATCGGCGCAATGGGCGGTGTCATCGGCAGTTTGCAGGCTATGGAGGCCATCAAATATATCATTGGCAAGGGGGATCTGCTGACAGGCTATTTGCTGACCTACGATGCATTGACTATGGAGTTTCATAAGATCAAGTTGCCAAAGGAAACCAGTGGCTGTGCAGTCTGCGGTGATCATCCGACCATTACAGAGCTGATCGACTATGAGCAGGCAGTGTGTGAACTGAAAAGACCACAATAATGGTGAAGGGACTGGACAGTTACGGAAATGCTTTCAAATAGAGGAGAAGAATCAGATGTTAAAAATGACAAAAATTGATTACGAAAAAATTTTAAAGCATGCAGAGGAAGGTCTGCCAAACGAGGCCTGCGGTCTGCTTGGCGGCACCATTGAGGGTGATATCAAGACTGTACAGCATGTATATCTGCTGACCAATATTGATGAGAGCAATGAGCATTTTAGTATGGATCCCAGGGAACAGCTGGCCGCCATCAAAGATATGCGTGCCAATGGTTGGGTACAGTTAGGCAACTGGCATTCCCATCCGGAATCTCCGTCTCGTCCTTCTGAGGAAGATAAGCGTCTGGCATATGATTCCAGTATTGATTATCTGATTCTATCTTTGCAGGATAGAGAGCATCCGGTGTTGAACGCATTCCGGATTCAGGGACATACAGATGTGTCCAAAGAAGAAATCCAGTATGTAGAGTGATCAATTGCAAAGTCTGATGAGACGTTTGTATGTCATGAGACATAGCAGTGAAGAGGAGCAGCCAGTGCCATAGTTTGCATAGTTGGCTGCTTTTCTGTTATCTTCACATTGACTTTCCGGCCATATGTTTATATCGTGTATTAAGGCAACTGTGAAGGCATGGAACAATTACGTATCAAGCGAAAAATGAAAGGGAACAGAAAAGAATGAGAAATGAAGCAAGAAGGCTGGCAATGATGTGTGCAGCAGCACTGATTTGCAGTGGGTGTACAGCAACAGACCGGGCGGAATCTACACAGGCACTGGAAAATACAGTTGTACAGACAGCGCAAACTGTTGCGGAGACAACTGTAGAGAGTACCGCAGTACAGACAGAGGAAGAGACGGAGACAGAGGCTCTGGAAGCAGAGGTCGTTACCTTTACGGATGATCTGGGCAGGGAAGTGACGGTTTCTGATCCTGGGCGTGTGGCAACCCTCATTGGCAGTTTTACAGACATCTGGCTGCTGGCAGGCGGGGAAGTAGTGGCTGCGGCCAATGATTCCTGGACCAGTCTGGAACTGGATTTGGGAGAAGATGTGGTGAATCTGGGCAGTATTTTAAACCCAGATCTAGAGCAGCTCATTGCGGCAGAACCGGACTTCGTCATTGCCAGTGCCAATACTGATGCAGATATTGAACTGGAAGAAACCCTGACACAGGCGGGGATTACAGTGGCATACTTTGCAGTATCCAATTTCGATGACTATCTGCATATGCTGGACATTGCTACTTCCATTACCGGTAGAAAAGACCTGTACCAGGAAAATGGTCTGGCGGTACAGGAGCAGATTGCACAAGTAAAGGAACGAATCGATGGCAGTGCACCTACAGTGCTGTTTTTGCGCACGGCATCTGGCAGCATCAAGGCAAAGGGAAGCAAGGACAATGTAGGCGGTGAGATGCTGGCAGACTTAGGCTGTATCAACATTGCAGATCAGGAAGAAAGCCTGCTGGATGATTTGAGCATCGAAGCCATCATTGGGGCTGACCCGGATTATATATTTATCACCACACAGGGGGAAAATACACAGGCGGCCATGGATACAGCAGAGGAGCAGTTGCTTGGCAATCCGGCATGGAGTTCCCTTACAGCAGTGCAGGAGGGACGGTATTATGTGCTGGATAAACATTTGTACAACCTGAAACCCAATGCAAAGTGGGGACAGGCATATGAACAGTTGGCAGATATCTTATATCCGGAGGAGTAGGCAATTGTGAAACTCCATTTACTTTTTTGACATGATGCCTGCGTACGCAACATGTCTCTCGAAGGCACGCTTTCGCTTCGGATCATTCATAAGAATGATCAAAACAGTAACGGATACTAATGTTTTTGAGTAAATGTTATAACATTTACTCAAAAACAAAGTACCGACGTTTTCAAGAGCCTTCTTAAGACATGTTTGCCTCCCTTGGCATCATATTCAAGATACTTTTCGGAGTTTCACAATTGCCTGATTTACAGAAGGAAGATTGGGGGGGACATGGCATATTTTCCGTTTTTTATGGAGATAAAGGGACAAAAGGGTGTGATAGCAGGCGGTGGTCAGATGGCGCTGCATAAGGTGGAGAAGCTGTTGCCGTTTGAGCCGGAGTTAACGGTGATTGCGCCGGATATCTTGCCGGAGCTTCTGGCGAAAGAGGGACTCACTTGTGTGAAACGGGCATTTCAGGATGCGGATATAGAGGGGGCCATGTTTGTCATTGCGGCCACCAAGGATGAGGCGTTGAATGCCCATATCAGCCGGATTTGTCAGGAAAAGCAGATTCCGGTGAATGCGGTGGACAATCTGACCAATTGTACTTTCTTGTTTCCGGCACTGATCCAGGCGGGAAAGCTGACCATTGGGATATCCACCGCAGGTGGCAGTCCCCAGACAGCCGCTTTGCTGCGCAGTCGGATTGCAGCCGGACTGCCTGCGGAAATTGACCGGATTCTGGACTATCTGGCCAGCCTCCGTGAGCCTGCCAAACAGCACATTACAAATGGAAAGGACAGAGCTGCTTTTTTAAAAGATATTGCATCTGTCTGCTTAGAAGAAGGCAGAATCTTCGGTCAGGAAGATACGGAGACACTGCTGGCACAGTATTCACGGAAAGATTCCAGTAGATTTTCACAGAGGATACAGAAATGTGAGGAAGATCACGTAAAGCAGGAAACACAAGATCATCTTCTCACATGGCAAAGTGTCCATAAACCAGGGGTTACACTGGTTGGTGCAGGTTGTGGCAGTTATGATCTGATCACCCTCAGAGGATTGCAGGCAGTACGCCGGGCAGAGGTGTTGTTGTATGATGATCTGGTAGATGAACGTCTGCTGGAACATACATCCGAAAGCTGTGAACGAATTTACGTGGGAAAGCGAAAGGGCAGGCACAGCTTGTCTCAGGAGGCAATCAATCAGCTGCTCATTGACTATGGTGTCACAGGAAAGAGAGTAGTGCGGTTAAAAGGCGGTGATCCTTATGTGTTTGGCAGGGGAGGAGAAGAGGTGCTGGCATTGCAGCAGGCAAAGATTCCGGTAGAAGTGGTACCGGGTGTCACTTCTGCGGTAGCGGCTCCTTCAGCCGCCGGCATTCCTGTGACACACAGAGGTGTGGCAAAGAGCTTTCATGTGGTAACCGGTCACACCGCTGGTGAGGGAGACCAATTGGATGTGAACCTGGAAGGGCTTGCCAAGCTGGAAGGTACGTACATATTTTTGATGGGGCTGTCCCATCTGGAGCAGATTGTTCGTCGATTGGAGGCGGGCGGTGCATCTCCTCGTACGCCTGCCGCTGTGGTGCACGTCCATGCAGATGGAAAGGTGGAAGCAGTAGTGGGGGTGTTACAGGATATTGTGGAGAAAACAGCGGTATACGGCATCCAGACGCCGGCAGTCATTGTAGTAGGAGAAACCGCCGGGCTTGGATTAAATCCCTGAATCCCATGTAATGATCCAGCTACCATGATTTCCCAAAGGATTTGTTTGGTAAAATCCTGGATGACCCAGGTCAGTATCCTACTCAAAAAAGAAATAAGAACCCTCTTCATCCTGAAACTGCTTACAACGGGTATGAAAGACTTCTTCTATGATATGCTGTTGCAGACACTCTGCCGGAGTGCCTGTGGCAGCTATTTTTCGTTCTGACATGACGATCAGGTGGTCGGAAATCCGCAGAGCCTGATTTAGATCATGGAGCACCAGAATGACGGTACGCCCCTGTTCTTTTAACAGACGGAACATGGATAGAAAATCACGCTGTCCTGCCAAATCCAGATAGGTGGTAGGCTCATCCAGCACGATGTAATCACAATCCTGTGCCAGTGTCATAGCAAAGAAGGCACGCTGGCGGATACCGCCGGATAAGGTATCTGTGGACTGTCTAGCATACTTGGTGATATGGGTAAACTCCATGGCCTGCCGGATGATTTGCACATCTTCCGGAGACTTCCGTCTGGCAAAGCCCAGGTGGGGAAAACGGCCGTGTTCCACCAGTGTCTGCACCGGCAGAGTGGGAATGATGGTGCGCACCTGTGGCAAAAAAGAGAGCCGTGTGGCGCGTTTGGCAGGGGAAAGAGCCAGAAAATCTGTATCATCCAGCAAAATGCTGCCGGAAGTCACCTTAGAACAACCATTGAGACATTGGAGCAGGGTGGTTTTGCCGCATCCGTTTGGTCCGATGACAGAGGTAATGGCACCCTTTGGAAAGGATACAGAAATGTCCTCTAAAATCGGGGTATGCTGACTGGATACGGATACGTGACGAAACTCAAGCATAAACTCTGCGTCCTCCTTTCTTTTTCAACAGCAGATACAGAAAAAATGGGCCGCCGATAAAGGACATGAGAATCCCGGCAGGCAGTTCAAAGGGAGCAAACAATACCCGTCCAAGCAAATCACAAAACAGCACGAAACTCCCCCCTAGCAAGGCACTGCAAGGCAGCAAAAATCTGGCGTCATTGCCAAAGAGCCGTCTGCAAATGTGAGGCACCACCAGTCCCACGAAGCTGAGCAGACCGGCATAGCAGACCACACAGCCAGCCAGTATACTGGACAGCACAAGCAGGACAAAACGCGTCTGAGACATGGGAAGTCCCAGAGAACCGGCAATCTCATCTCCCAGTCCCAATAGGTTCAAAGGCCGTACCAGAACCAGAGACAGCAAAAATGCGCCTATGATCAGTCCCGCTGGAAGCATCAGTTTGCTGAGTGTCAGTCCGGAAAGAGAACCCATCAAAAAAGAAGTCAGGTTAATGGAAATATTGGTATCCAATAATTTGATGGCATTGATTCCGGCAGTGAGAAAGCTGGATACCGTAATACCAGCCAGTACAATGGTAGTACGGGAACTGTCTGCCAGTCTGGACAGCAGGAAAATGGTCAGCGTGGTCAACAGTGCACCGGTAAAAGCAGATGCAGGAATGGCAGAGGGCTGATTGGGAAATAATAACATTGCCAGCATCACTGCAAACCCTGCTCCTGAATTCACACCAATGGTATTGGGACTTGCCAGTGAATTGTTCATGACATTTTGCAGGATCACACCGGCAGAAGCCAGACCGATGCCTGCCAGACATCCTCCAAGCACCCTTGGGATTCGTACTGTGGTAATTAGGATAGAAGCAGTGGAAGTGGTATCCTGTCCGCTGAGGCATCTCAGGATGTCTCGAAAGGCAAGAGGCACACTGCCAAAGAGAATGCCTGCCAGAGTGTTGCCAAGCAGCAGGATGACCAGAAATAAAATGATCAAAGGTTTCTGATGTAGATTCATAGGTGGATCACTCCGTTCCTCATAATTTGCAAAAAATATAGATTCCTGATAGGAATCATAGGGATATGATTTATTGTAACGAAAGAGAATCCGTTCGTCAATCTATATTTTGAAAACAGATTATCCGAAAAATATATCATTGCAACAGGGATTGACAATTCTGGAAGTTGTGTTATAATCCTAGTAAACGACTAGGAATAAAAAAGATGGATGATGGATCAGAAATCTGTCAATGAAGCAGGTCGGTCGGAAATATAACCGATTAGAAATGGAGGAATCAGATCACATGGAAAAACAGTTGATTTATTTAGATAACGCAGCAACTACAAAGACACGTCCTGAAGTTGTAGAGGCAATGCTTCCTTATTTTACAGAAATATACAGCAATCCATCCAGCGTGTATGATTTTGCAGGCAAGGCAAAGAGTGCGGTAGAACATAGCCGTGATATTATAGCTGGTATTTTAGGCGCTAAGAGCAGCAATGAAATTTATTTTACAGGCGGCGGCAGTGAGTCTGATAACTGGGCGCTGATTGCCACAGCAGAGGCATATGCTTCTAAGGGTCGTCACATCATCACCAGTAAACTGGAGCACCATGCCATCCTGCACACCTGCGAATATTTGGAGAAGCAGGGATATGAGGTGACCTATCTGGATGTGGACGAGTATGGTCTGGTAGATCCTGCAAGTGTAGAGGCTGCCATCCGTCCGGATACCATCCTGATCAGCATTATGTTTGCAAACAATGAGATTGGTACCATTGAGCCGATTGGAGAGATCGGTGCCATTGCAAAGAAGCATGGGGTACTGTTCCATACGGATGCGGTACAGGCATTTGCCCATGTGCCAATCAATGTGCAGGAACTGAATATTGATATGCTTTCTGCCAGCGGACATAAATTTGGGGGACCAAAGGGCATCGGTTTCCTGTATCTGCGCAACGGTATCCGACTGGGGGCATTTGTCCACGGCGGTTCTCAGGAGCGGAAGCGCCGGGCTGGTACCCACAATGTACCGGGTATCGTAGGAATGGGCAAGGCAGCAGAGCTGGCGGCAGCAAAGTTAGAGGAAACCATGACCTATGAGAAGACACTGCGGGATCATCTGGTACAGCGTGTGCTGACAGAGATTCCTCATGTGAAGTACAATGGGCATCCAGAACAGCGCCTTACCAACAATGCCAATTTCAGCTTCCAGTTCATCGAGGGTGAGTCTCTGCTGATCCTGCTGGATATGCAGGGAATCTGCGCATCCAGTGGTTCTGCATGTACATCCGGCTCCTTAGACCCGTCTCATGTACTGCTTGCCATCGGTCTGCCTCATGAGATTGCCCATGGTTCTCTCAGACTGACACTTTCTGAGGAAATCACAAAGGAGCAGATTGATTTCGTAGTGGACGAGCTGAAGAAGATCGTGGTACGTCTGCGTGAGATGTCACCGTTGTATGCAGATTTCATCAAAGAGAATCAGTAAACAACGATGTTGATTTTGCAGACTGTAAAGCTGTTTGTGGACAAACATACAAAATCAGGTAATAGAAATCGATTGGCAGAAGAAAGGAAGAAGAACAGTTATGGAATATAGCAAGAAAGTTATGGATCATTTTATGAATCCGAGAAATATGGGAGAAATCGAAAATGCCAGCGGTGTGGGTACAGTAGGCAATGCCAAGTGTGGTGATATTATGCGTATCTTTCTGGATATTGACCCGGAGACCCATATCATCAGGGACTGTAAGTTCAAGACATTTGGTTGCGGTGCAGCTGTTGCTACTAGTAGTATGGCTACTGAGCTGGTCGTAGGAAAGAACATCAATGAGGCATTGCAGGTGACCAATAAAGCGGTGATGGAAGCTTTAGACGGGCTGCCGCCTGTAAAGGTGCACTGCTCGCTGTTGGCAGAGGAAGCCATTCACGCAGCATTATGGGATTATGCACAGAAGGAACATATTACCATCGAAGGTCTGAATCCACCTAAGGATGATATCAGCGAAGGGGAAGAAGAATTGGAGGAAGCATAAGATATTGGAGAGAGCCGGAGAAATTTGGCTCTCTTTTTTCTTGGAATTGAGTATGGTTATGGTATGATGGGGCGCAGAACCTGTATTTTGAAACGCCATGGGCATAGGACAATGCTTTTTGTTTCTGTATATGGGACTGGAGAGGGTTTATGCAAACAGACCACTTGCAACAATTCTATATTTGAATTGTTGCAAGTGGTCTGTTTGCATAAAAAGAAGCAGGTAGCGGGAATCGAACCCGTCTCTCCAGCTTGGGAAGCTAGCATTCTACCGATGAACTATACCTGCAAAGTGATTTTATTATACCGCAAAGATGATAGAAAAGCAAGACGGAAATGAAGAAAGTTTTATAGTGAGGTTGACAGAATCACCAGGAGGCAATCCCAAATTACCTCCTGTGAGATCAGCCAGGTTATAATTGAAATTATTGGTTGTATTTTTTTAGAAACTCCAACAGTTCTGCATAATTTCCTGCCGGTACCCCGCCGGGGATGACAGATTCTTTGTCTTTCTCCCAGATGACACAGTCTGTCAACAGGAAGGAGGCGATGCCCAGACTCTGTGTGGGCAGGATATCCTCATTGATGTCATTGCCGATCATCAGTGTCTGCTCTGGTGTGGTACCGATATGTGTCAGAATATCGCGGTAGTATGCCGGATTGGGTTTGCAATATCGGTTGGTTTCATATGTGGTCACATAGTCGAAATCATCAATGGTCAGATCGATCCAGGACAGTCTGGTTTCCACGGCACAAACCGGAAACAGGGGGTTGGTGGCAAGTACCACTTTGGCGCCGGTGTCTTTTGCGGCAGCGATCACATCTTTTGCTAATGGTGCCGGGGCAGAGGCATCTTTTGCCATGTGGAATTCATTGCGGTAAAAATCCTCGAAAACCGGCATATAATGGAGGATATTCTCATCTAACAGACCAGAAAAGGTTTCCCAAAATCTGGCATCATTGGTCATGGTGCCGTCATTTGCCACCATGGCACCCACACCTTTCCAAAGGGCATGCACTAGCTTGTCTGGTTCGTATCCGTAGGGACTTACTTTTTTTGCCAGAGCGGAAAAGTATAATTTCAGAAACGCATCCTGATCCAGAGGGAGCAGGGTGCCGTCTAAGTCAAATAAAATCAGGGATGGTTTAGACATAGGTACTCCTTTCATGAGGGATCCAAACAGGAAATTGCCCAGGGGATCCAAAACATTTCACCACTGCCTGGAGCAGGGGGACAGGTATGTAATGAGTATAACATGGAGAATGGCATTTGTACAATTGAATTTGCAGCGATCAAATAGAAAATTTACAGCGGATTTTGACAGCAGCATAGGGAAAAAATGGGGCGGATTGGTTGCGCAAAAAGCAAATAAACGGGGAGAATTTTTTTGACTTTTTGTGCAGAATGCAGTATAATGAAAAAACAGTAAAATTTGTGTTCCTGCACTTCTGCAATTATGGGGAACCGATTTTATGCATCCAACGGTTTGTTCCTGTATCTGAGATGGACAGATCTTGAAACGGGGCAGCTCACTGGGAGCAAACACTGAAAAAAAGGGAGAAAGATCACATGAGAATTGACAGAAAAACCAGCCGTCTGTGGAATGCACTGATGGCATTGATTATTTTGGCTGCGATGATATCGTTATCGGTAGTATTTGTATTGAATTTTCGTCCACTGTATGATTGGGATATGAAGTGGCTGAATATTCCGGAAACATCCGGTTATCCCGCAGAGGAAATCAAAGCCAATTATGATGCGCTGATTGACTATAATTCTATGTTTTATACAGGGGCGTTGAAGTTTCCAACGCTGCCCCAGAGTGAGGAGGCCACCATACACTTTGCTGAAGTGAAAAATATTTTTGTGGTCTTTCAGGTAGTGGCTATTGCCACCACGATCCTGTCCGTGGCATCTCTGCTGTATTACCGGAAGAAACATCCAAGACGTTCTCTCCGGTATGCGGGATATATGGGACTGGCACTGCCGGTTGAGGTACTGGAGAAGTACACCGATATTCAGTCTCTCAGGGACGGCGACAG